>CAZHUW010000056.1:0-17618 GCA_964535295.1 uncultured Bacteroidota bacterium | reverse complement strand
AGTATCCTAAAATTTTTCGAACGCTATCTTTTTCCTTCAATACGTCAATTTCTCCTAGGAACGCGCTGCCGGAATCTGCCTCCTGCAAAGTTGCCAGCGTTCTCATCAATGAAGATTTCCCTGCCCCGTTGGGCCCCAGCAGGCCGAACATGCCCGTGGGGATGCTGAGAGAAACACCTTTCAGGGCCTTTATACCATTTGAATAAGTTTTATTAAGACCGGATATCTCTAGATTCATTTGATCCCTTATCATTTTAACAAAACCATTTACGGAAAAGTTATCGTTCGGATTTTTTTGACAACCGTTCCATGACCCGGTCCACAATCTCGTCCTGCACCGAACGACTGGATATCTCTTCCCGTGCAAAATTCATCGTCCGGGTTAACATATTGGAACTGATGTTGGGTTTTTTCAGCATGGCCATTACGGCACGGCCCTGCACGCTGGAAGAGGAAACAAATGAAACGGAATTCAAATATGCCGAAAGTACGCGGTCGTTATCAGGACAATACACCGCAACATCTTCCAGCACATCGCCCTGAACCGAACTTGAAGAAATATGTTCGATGCTTTTTAATATCATAATAAATACGTCATCGCTAAGATCTTTTTTTGCCGTTAGCGCTTTAAGGACAGAACCCTGTACCGAAGAAGAGCTGACCGATTTGACCGTCTCAATATAGGCACGAATGACGCGGTCATCGGCTGGACATTTTTTGGCCAATGCCTCCAAAGCGGCTCCCTGGGCCGAACTGGATGAAATGTGCTGAATAGCCTCCGCCATAGCGACGGCGGACGTTTTGTCCAGATGACGCAGTTGGGAGATCTCGATCAGAACTTCGCTTTGTTTGGAACTGGACGAAATCTCTCTCGCCGCATGAATCAAAGACTCGGTCAAAATGGAATCTTCTGGAAAATTTTTAGCGGTAGCGATCAGCAGATCGCCCAGCCTTGAACTGCTTGAGATCTCTCTCGCGATAGTTTCGACTGCTTTTTGAAGTGCATCAGAACTGAGGTCCTGATATTTTAAAATGGCTTCAAAATAGACCTGTTTTGCGGAATTATTTCCTACATACGTGATCTCCTGAATGGCCGACTGAACCCCTTTTCGTTCCAAAATGCGTTCGATCCGGTACTTTGCACCGAGGCCGGTTTCCCGAACAATATCCTGCATGATTCTGGAAAACCATATCTGCGCATCGGCATCAAATTCGTATTCGCGTCCCTGTATCGTATAACGCCTCTCGACCTTCCCATCCGGACCGGCCGTGAACCGCACTGTTCTGTAAGTGAGCCAATCGCGTTCACTGATCGTGACGTACCCGTCCGGTGAAATATGTTTGATGTCCAGGTCGTTGTCTGTCAGTTCAACATCACCTTGCGCATTGACCTCAAGGCTTCTTAAAAGCGTGTTGGAATAATAATCCACGGAACCGTCGTCGGAGTAACCGTTCTCGAAACCGATAAGAAAATGCCGGTGCTTTTTACTTTCCTGAAAACCCGTTCCGTCCGGGCTAAAAGGTACGGACGAAACATTGAAGATCAGGGCACAGATCAAAGACAAATGAAACATGGTGTTCTCCTTAATGGGTAGTCATTGAACTATTCCGAATCTTTTTGGCTTTTGGCAATAAAATAATACACAATAAACGCGAGACCGGCTAATACGGAAACAAATCCAAAGGACGCTGGCCCTTCCATCAGCAGAGGGAACATCGCGTTCACAAAGAGCGCCACGCCGATCGCGATCAATACAATACCCCATTTCAACGAGGGCATCGGCTGCAATTCGGAGTTTTTGACAAACAGATACTTTACTTTTTCGTCTACAAGGCCTTTGTCGATCAATTTCTGCCGCAGGCGATTGTCGCTGACCGTCTTGATGATCAAATAGACAATATAAAAAAGGCTGATCGGGATAAGGATTTCTAGGTTATTCATGGCTAAACTCCTTCATTGAGGTTTGTGATTATTTAAATGACAATTTATAATTTCATATGTTGCATGCCGGCAACTCATAGCTGCTTAGTTAAATAGACATTCTGCCCGTTGAAATGTTGCACTTGCAACTGAACAAATTTTGTGCAACATTTGTTAAAGACCCCATGTCTAATTCACATAGGAAAAGGAGACATGGAAGATCGCGCCATCGTAAAAAAAATACTTTCCGGCGACATAAATGCTTTTGAAACAATCGTTAACGAGAATCAAAAGCTGGTGGCGCATGTCGTTTTTAAGATGGTGCACCAGGCAGCCGATCGCGAGGAAGTTTGCCAGGATGTCTTTATAAAGGTATATGAAAATCTCAAGTCGTTCGAATTCAACTCTAAAATATCGACCTGGATCGCGCGTATCGCCTATAATACATGTCTCAATTATCTTCAGAAGAAAAAATTGCCTTTATACGAGGATCTGAAGGCGGGATCGGAGGATAATGATAACGAACCGGTATCAGCAGGGTTTTCGGAAAATATCTGGGGCGGAACTTTCGGACCGGAGGATAAAATGATACAAAAACAAACATCCGACCACCTCCGCAAGGAGATCAGCCTTTTGCCGGTTCAGTACCGGGCCATCGTCACTTTGTATCATCTCGATGAAATGAGTTATCAGGAGATCGGGCAAGCGCTGAATTTGCCTGAAGGCACCGTCAAAAGTTATCTTTTCAGGGCAAGAAAAATGCTCAAAGAAAAATTGTTACAAAAGTTCAGAGAAGAGGAACTTGCAGTATGAACCACCTCACCGACATTGAAATACAGTCATTTGCTGAAAAACTTTCGGATGACCCTACTATTGCGGCGCACCTGAACTCTTGCAAGCTATGCCGGTCGCATCTCGAAGTTTACAGATCACTTTTTACAGAACTGAAAAAGAACGACGAAGCGGTTCTGTCTAAGAACTTCGCCCGCATGGTCGTTGCACGGATCGAAGAAAAAAATGAAGCGGCTTCGTTATGGCGTGAATGGGGAATGATAGGTTTAGCGGGACTGATCGGCGTCAGCCTCTCGATCTACTATGCGGGTTCTTCACTCACCGGCGATGTCGTAACGGATACCGTAAAAAACATATTCCAGTCGCGCGAATCTGTGACCTCGTCATTCCGCCACCTGCAGAACTGGTTCAATGGCGGCCTGTCTTACCTGATCTATGGAGGTTTTCTGCTCTTGGTCTTCGACTGGCTCGATCGGAAACTGATCCGCCCCAAACGCCTTTCAGGACAGCATTCCTGACAAAATGCGCATTCGTTCTTATCCGACACGGTCGATGATAAAAGCGTATTCAAAAGCGATCTCTTTTAAATAATCATACCTGCCAGACGCGCCGCCGTGTCCCGCGCCCATATTGGTTTTCAGCAAAAGCAGATTCCCATCCGTTTTAAGGTCACGTAATTTAGCCACCCACTTGGCGGGTTCCCAATAAGATACCCGCGGATCATTTAGGCCCGCCGTAGCGAGAATATTCGGGTAATTTTTTTTCTCCACATTTTCATAAGGCGCGTACGACCGTATATATTCGTAATATTCTTTTTGATTGGGGTCTCCCCATTCTTCGTATTCCGTCACCGTCAAAGGCAAACTTGCGTCCAGCATCGTATTGACCACGTCCACAAACGGAACTTTTGCCACGACCGCATTAAAAAGATCCGGACGCATATTTGCCACGGTACCCATCAGCAGGCCTCCTGCGCTCGCGCCCATAATGGCCATTCTCTTACTTGAAGTATAGCGTTCACCGATCAAAAATTCGGCACATCTTATGAAATCCGTAAACGTATTCTTCTTTTTCATTAACTTGCCGTCCTCGTACCATCGGCGCCCCATTTCTTGTCCGCCCCTGATATGCGCGATCGCAAAGATGAAACCTCGGTCGAGCAAACTTACCCGCGGGGAAGAAAAACCGGGTTCCACCGTAATGCCGTAGGAACCATAACCATACAAAAGCAAAGGATTATTTCCGCTTTTAGTCATGCCTTTTTTGTAAACTAGAGAGATTGGAATTCGCGATCCGTCGTCCGCCGCCGCAAAAACTCTTTCGCTGGAATACGCTGACGGATCGTATCCTATGACCTCTTCCTGCTTTTTTAATTCACGGGTCCGGGTATTCATATCATAGTCATACGTACTGGAAGGCACAACCATTGACGTATAGACAAACCGCAAGGTAACAGAATCATATTCAGGATTACCGCCGGGTGAAACGGTATACACAGGATCGGGAAAATTCACGTCATGATCCTCATGGGTACTCATGTTGCGAATCCGGATGCGCTTCAATCCTTCCGATCGCTCATAGATCACTAGAAAATCTTTGAATGCATCTACGCCTTCGATCAACACATCGTTGCGGTGGGGAATGACTTCCTCCCAATATGATTTTCCCGTTGCAGCAACCGCCGTTTTCATCAGCTTAAAATTAACCGCACGCTCGTTGGTTACGATCAAAAAATCTCCTTCATGATGTTCAACGGCGTATTCGACTTCTTTCTCTCGTTCCTGAAAAACCTTGAAATCATCCGAAGGCTTGCCGGCATCAAGGTATCGCACCTCGGAAGAAACTTTGCTCCCGAGATGCATGAAAATATACTTATCGCTGCGCGATTTGGTCAATTCCAAAAAGTATCGCTCGTCTTTTTCCTCGTAGATCAATTCGTCCCGGCCGTGATCGTTCCCAAGAATGTGACGAAATAGCCTGTAAGGACGCAATGCGGCGTCCACCGTATTATAATATATAGTACGGTTATCGTTACCCCATTCCATTCCGTAATAGGTATCCGGAATGGCTTCTGAAAGACCCTGACCGGAGACCAGGTCTTTGATGTACAAAACATATTTTTCAGATCCGTTAGTATCTACCGAATAAGACAAAAGACGGTGATCCGGACTTATGCGGTAAATACCTAACGAGAAATACTCTTTCCCTTTTGCGAGTACATTGGCATCCAGGAGTATCTCTTCCGGCGCATCTAAAGAACCTTGTTTTCGGCAGAAGATCTTATACTGCCGGTCTTTTTCAGTCCTGCTGTAATAATAATTACCGCCCCATTTCACCGGGACGGAATCGTCGGTCTCTTTGATGCGGGAAACCATTTCTTTGTATAGCGTCTCCTGCAAAGGTTGAGTATGCCCCATAACCGATTCACAAAACCGATTCTCCGTATTCAGATAATCCATCACTTCCGGGTTCTCGCGTTCCCTGAGCCAGGCGTAGGCATCGATCCGGTTTATGCCGTGAGTGATTGAATTTTGCACCATTTTCTTTGCAGCAGGCGCCGCTATCAAATCAGCCATTTTTTTCCTTCCGTTATGTGGATATACCGTTCCAATTCCGTGAACCGACAGTAAAAACCCTTTTATTATTTAAATTAATTTTTTATCTTTTGAGGTGAGTAACGTAATCAAAAACGATGTATCATGCGAATGAATTTTGCTTTCGGTTTCTTTCTGGTTTTGTTCTTGTTCTCACCGACTAAAGCCGCATCTGCCAACATAAAGCAGGATTCACTGAAGGGTAGTCATAAGAAATTGCTCCAGAATCCAGAATCAAATTTCCATTTTTCATTTACTTACGGAAGGGCTATTTTCAGTACAAGAACGGGGGTTGTCAATGCTTACTTAGAATCCGGTTACCCTTATCATGTTATTTCAAGAGCTGATCCAAGCGCAAGAACAGGACAGCCGCTCGTCCTTTCGGCTACAATTGAAAAAAACATAAATAAGCAGATTATTTTGGGACTCCAATATTCCAAAGTACTAAAACAGAAAATTACCGGCAGTAATTGGATCGGCGCTATTCAAAACGAAGATCCAATACCTGTCGAACAATTTGATATTCGAGAATCCTATTCATGTAATTTCATCAATGGAACCGTAAATTATGTATTAGTTCCAGTAAATTTTGTTGATTCTAGATTGGAAGTGACCCTTGGTACTGGCGTCAGCTTTAATATGTTAAAATTGTCCGGAATACAGTATTATGAGAGGCACCCAAACTCCTATTCGGCATTTGACGATACCGCCGCTGCTTATCATTTCAGGAAAAAAGGTTTCGGTTATTTGTTTTGTGGAAATGTAGATTTTTATTGGTCAAGGAACATTTCGAACCAATTTAGATTAGAGTATCGCATTTCACCGAGACTTAATGTACCATCTCAAACTTACACATATGTCACGACCCGTTCACATGTTCGCATGACAGATACCCGTACTTTAAAAAAACATTCCATACGCTATTCAGGCGTAATCCTGTCGCTTTCTTTTCGTTTTCACATATGATTCCTTACAGACCTTGAAATTACAAATCTTTTGACTTTCAATAACATAATTACGAATAAGCATTTTTGACCATGAAACTCAGTAAAGATGATCTTGAATGGGCAGCATCGCAAGGACTTATTTCAAAGGATCAGATCGATCCGCTGTGGAAAGCATTAGAAAACCGTTCGCCGGTAAGGCCTAAACTGGATCTGTCCAATACCTTGTACTATTTCGGTGCGTTGATCGTTGTTTCGGCGATGAGCTTTTTCATGACGCTGGGCTGGGAGATGTTCGACGGTTCAGGTATATTCCTTATTGCAAGCGCTTACGGAATCGCTTTCGCCATGGCCGGACGTTACGTTTGGTACAAAAAGGATCTGAAAATACCCGGAGGTCTTTTATTTACCGTCGCCGTCTGCATGACGCCGCTGGCCGTTTATGGATTTGAGACCATGACGGGAATTTGGCCGCAAGACGATCCCGGTTCTTACCGTGATTATCATATTTGGATCAAAGGAAGCTGGTTCATCATGGAACTTACTACCATCATAACCGGACTGATCACGTTAAAATATATCCGCTTCCCATTCTTGACGGCACCGATCGCATTCACGCTATGGTATATGTCAATGGACCTGACCCCGCTCCTTTTTGGACGCCATGATTTCTCGTATGAAGAGCGTTTATGGGTATCTTTATGGTTCGGCCTCGCCATGCTCATCTTCTCTTTTCTGATCGATCGAAAGACCAAAGAAGATTATGCGTTCTGGGGGTATTTATTCGGTATGCTGGCTTTTTGGGGCGGTTTGTCCCTGATGAACAGCGACCGTGAGATCAGCAAATTGATTTATTGTTTAATCAATCTGATCCTCATGCTAGTGTCGGTGTTCCTGCAGAGGCGTGTTTTCATGATCTTCGGCGCGATGGGCGTATTCGGCTACATCGGCCATCTGGCTTGGCGTGTTTTCGAACATTCGATATTATTTCCTTTTGTATTGAGTTTTCTTGGTATTCTCATCATATTTGCCGGTCTCACATATCAGCGGCGGCAAGCGGCCATTGAGAAATACATTCTTGATCATACCCCGGATTTTATGAAAAAACGGCTTCCGCAATAACGTCCGTAAATTCGACCCATTGATTGTCTTCACATGAATAAATTATTTTTGATGGTTTTGTCTTTGATGCTTTTTGCGGACACCGTAATTCCGCAGAAAGGAAATGAAATGATGAAAATAGAAAGTTCCGTCCTCAAAGAAGGGGACATGATCCCTGAAAAATACACCTGCGACGGCGACGATATTTCGCCGCCGCTCAAGTGGAGCGATATACCGCAGAATACGGTAAGTCTTGCTCTGATATGCGACGATCCCGATGCGCCGGCAGGAACCTGGGTCCATTGGGTCATATTCAACCTGCCTGCCCAAACATCCGGTTTAAAAGAATTTGTTCCAACAGAAAAAAAATTACCCGACGGATCGCTTCAGGGCACTAACGATTTCCGAAAGATAGGCTACGGCGGCCCGTGCCCGCCGAGCGGTACACATCGGTATTATTTTAAACTCTACGCACTGGATACAAAGCTGGAACTGGACGCCGGCGCTACCAAATGGCAGCTGGTTCAGGCGATGAAAGGGCACATTCTCGCGGAAGCTCAACTGATGGGCAAATACAAACGATAATCAGGTTTCTTACTCAAATACTCGACTCTTTTTCAATTATCATGATCTAAAGACCGGAGAACTTTTCATGGAAGCTACGCCATCAGGAGAACTGCAGACACTCAAAGAAGAAAACCTTCGTTTACGCCGCGCCGTCGAGGAACTTTCTATTCTCAATGATCTTGCCCGCGTGATCGGCGGATCGATGAATTCACAGGAGATCATGCAGACGATCATACACCGTTCCTTGCGCGCGGTGAACGCCGAACAAGGCGTCATTACGCTGGTGGATCACGCAGCTAATCAGCCGATGAAAACCCTTGTGCGGAGTATGGTAAGTTCCAGCGATCATTCAAAATTCCATTTGACCGAAAGTATGCTGGGCTGGATGCATCTTAACAAAAAACCGCTTATGATCAACGATCCTGCTACGGACGACCGTTTCCGCGGGATTCCATGGGACCCGGCGATCCGCAATGCCGCCAGCGTGCCCATGACCGTAAAATCCACTTTGATCGGCGTTATCACGGTCTACAATAAAAAAGAGAACAAACGTTTTACCGATGACGATCAGCGCCTGCTGGCGATCATTGCCACACAGTCGGCGCAGGTGGTCGAGAATGCGCGTTTATACGAGAAAGAAAAAGAACTCGTTACCATCCAGAAAGAAATGAAACTGGCCGCGCAGATCCAGGAGGAGCTGCTCCCAACGTCGCCGCCACAATTCGCTCATTATCAACTCGCCGGAAAGAGTATCCCTGCGCAGTCTGTCGGCGGTGATTATTTCGATTTTATTCCCGTGGATGAAAAAAAGCTCGCGATTTGTCTCGGAGACGTATCCGGCAAAGGTTTGCCGGCGGCCATGCTCATGGCCAATCTGCAGGCGACGCTGCGGGGACAAACGCTGGTGGCGAATTCCCCCAAGCAGTGCATTGAGCGTTCCAATAAACTCCTGCTGCAAAGCACCAGCGATGAAAAATATGCAACGCTTTTCTACGGCATACTTGATACGGAAACGAATAAGTTCAGCTATACCAACGCAGGACACAATCCGCCGCTGGTCATTTCAAAGGACGGTTCGGTGCGTTTACTGCGCACCGGCGGCATCATGGTCGCCATGATGGATAATTTTCCATTTGAAGAAGAAACATTGGAGCTTAAGCCCGGCGATACGCTGGTTTTATATTCCGACGGCATCACGGAAGCGATCAATGATAAAGAGGATGAATTCGGCGAAGGTAGATTGACCGAACTACTGAAAAAATCCGCTCAACGTCCGGCCGAAGAAATGATCGCTTCCGTTGTCGAGGCGGTCAATAAGCACGCGGGAAATATGCCTCAGGCGGATGACATGACGATGGTCATTCTGAAGATGAAGGAGTAAGTTTCTTACACCTGCAAGGTAGGGCAGTTTGGCAAATCAATTAAGCGAATACGAGCCGGAAGAGAAAATCCATTCGGTTGCATGGTTACAATTATTCAAAACCCGGCGCCTATTTCGTTACGATCTGCGTGAAAGATCACGTACATTTGTTCGGTTCAATTCAAAATTGCGCCATGCGTGAAAACGAATTCGGGAAAATCGTTCGCGCACGTTGGAATGATTTACCCCGTCATTATCCGAAATTATCTGCGCATTGAAAACGTTTTCCGCGGGCCGCATCAAGGAAATTCGCAAAACGCCCGGCGTTCCCGTATGGCAACGAAATTATTACGAACATATCGTTCGTAGTGAATCCGCTTTACATCAAATCCGCAAATATATCGCGGATAATCCGGCGAATGGACAGATTTCCATATCCAATGAATTCAAACAAATATCCGGGTTTGGATTAAAATGGCATTTGATGGAGGCTTCGTGAAGGTCTCAATCAGGTCATTTCTATGTCAAAAATATTCCCTTGCACAATTCCGCTAAATACTGTATATAAACCCCATATCCGACAGAAAAACAATGGTTTCCCATCTATATAATCCCGGAGTTTAACCTGTTTACGTATTACAAACTTCAGGAAATCCTATCTTAATATAATATTCAGCAAAAAGCCGAAATAGGCGCTACCGGTTTAACATAAATACTTTTTCTTCATTAACTGCGGAATAAACCACAACAGCGTTGAGGTTATAGTCTGCGTACAGCTATAAGGTGATCCGTATGATAGGTCAGAGTGTTTTGCATTACAAGATCCTCGATAAACTCGGTGAAGGCGGCATGGGCGTGGTCTACAAAGCTCACGATACCAAGCTCGACCGCGAAGTGGCATTGAAATTCCTCCCCCACTATGTTGCCTCCAGCGATACGGAACGCGCACGTTTTCTTCAGGAAGCCAAAGCGGCCGCAAATCTAAATCACCCGAATGTCTGCGTGATCTACGATATCCAGGAAGCCGACGGCCAGCAATTCATCGTCATGGAATACGTGGACGGTATGACCGTAAAACAGAAATTCTCCGCCTCGACGCTGAAGATCGACGAAGCGATCGGTTACGCGATCCAGATCGGCGAGGCCCTGCAGGAAGCGCATGCCAAAGGCATCGTTCATCGCGATGTGAAATCCGAGAACATCATGATCAATTCCAAGAATCAGATCAAAGTGATGGATTTCGGGCTGGCCAAATTACGCGGTTCGGTCAAGCTTACTAAATCATCGAGCACAACCGGAACGCTCGCCTACATGGCGCCGGAACAGATCCAGGGACAGGAGATCGACGCGCGGGCGGATATTTTTTCGTTCGGCGTGGTATTGTACGAAATGCTGACCGGAAATACGCCGTTTCGCGGGGAACACGAAGCGGCGATGATGTATTCCATTCTCAACGAAGAACCTCAACCGATCCAGAAATTCCGTGAAGACATATCTTCCGAACTGCTACACATTCTGAATCGCGCACTGGAAAAAGATCCTGAGGAACGATACCAAACCGTCAAAGATATGACCATCGATATCCGGAGAATGAAGAAAGAATCGACAAGAGTGGTTCGCATGCAGGATTTTGAAGCGGCAACAAGCGCAACATCAAAAACGAAATCAAAATCGGTTGAGATCGCAATGCCTGGATGGTTCACAAAAAAGACCGTTGCAGTGGCCGCCCTTTTTCTAACGACGCTCGTACTGGCTTTCTTTTTCAGAAATTCATTATTGCCGAATACACCGGCCAAAAGCGACAAGAAAACACTTGTCGTTTTGCCTTTTGAGAATCTCGGTCCCAATGACAAAGATTACTTCGTGGATGGCATGACCGATGAAGTGACCAGCCGGTTGTCGGGAATATCCGGGCTTGGCGTTATCGCCCGCTCCAGCGCGATGCAATACAAAGGAACGTCAAAGACCTTCAAGCAGATCGGCGAGGAGCTTGGTGTCAACTACATATTACAGGGAACGGTCCGTTGGGAAACGATCAACGGAGAAACGCATGTAAGAGTGAGTCCCTCGGTCATCAAGGTGGAAGATGGCACGCAAGCATGGTCCCAGTCTATGGAATCGGTCTTGTCGAGCGCATTCAAACTGCAATCCGATATCGCTTCCAAAGTGGCATCCGCAATGGACGTTGCTTTATTGAAATCCGAGAAGCAGACGTTAGAGACTTCATTGACCAATAATCCGGAGGCCTACGATTATTATCTTAAAGCGGTTCAATATACCGAGCTGAGTAATTCCGCCGAGTATATGGAGATCGGAATTCAACTGCTGGAGCGGGCGATCAAACTGGACCCGTCCTTTGCCGCCGCGTATGCCAAACTCTCGTACGTGCAATCGAATATTTATTGGTTCTATTACGACCGCTCGGAAAGCCGCGTAGAGAAATCCCGGATAGCCGCAGAAAAGGCGGTGGAACTGGCCCCCCAGCTTTCCGAGACGCGCGCCGCCATGGGATGGTATTATTATCACGGAAAACTCGATTACACGAATGCCTTGGAACAATTCAATCTCGCTTTGAAATACAGGCCAAGTAATTCCGATGTGTATTACGGGATCGCGTCCGTATTTCGCCGCCAGGGAAAGATGCGGGAGTCCGTTGAATCGTTTAAGCGGTCGATCGCGGGTAATCCGAGAGTCGGAGAGATCGTACGCCAACTCGGCGAGACCTTGATGCTGGCCAGAGATTACGAAGAAGCGGACAGTTATTACAGCAAAGCCATACTGCTGGCCCCTGACAATATCGACGTGTATTATGAAAAGGCCAAGAACCTTCTCCTGTGGAAAGCCGACATTCAAGGGGCGCGCCTTGTCAATGAAGACGGGAAACGTCTGGGAAAAGTTGGCGGTGAATCGGATTACATTAATTACTCCGCGTTTATCGTAGAATTAGCCCAAGGCAACTTCAACGCCGCCGAAGAAGCGTTGAAACCCATGTCTTCATCCGGCGGTCTCAGCGATCAGTTTCAGTTCTACCCCACGCCTTTGCTCCGTGCGCAGTTGGAATCCCTGCGCGGAAATGAGAAGATCGCCGCAGCGTGGTATGATAGCGCGAAGAACCATATTGAAAACAGATTAAGAACAAATCCGAATGATGAACGCGCCGTTGGAGCGCTCGGTATTGCGCTTGCCGGCAACGGCCAAAAAGAAGCGGCTATTCGATACGGTCTTCGCGGCCTTGAATTACTGCCGGTAGAAAAGGAAGCCTGGCGCGGAGCCTTCCGCCTTTACGATCTTGCGAGGATCTACGCGATGACCGACGAACCGGATAAAGCCATTGACGCTCTGGAACGGCTCTTGTCCATCCCTTCTGAAACGTCTGCAGTTTGGCTTAAGGCCGATCCGACGTGGAGCGCACTGCGCGGAAATAAAAAGTTCCAGAAACTAGTTGGCGGAAATTTGTAACAACATTTTTTTGGTAGCCGCAAGCTTTAGCTTGCGTGTGTTATTAAGAAACGCATGATGAACCAGATCAAAGAAAAAAAGCACAGACTCCCGAGCGAATTATATATCGGCTTCGTTAATGTGGCATTTACAGTTTGCATGATGAACAGGACTCGTGTTTTCAAGAATCCGGTTTTGATAACTCAATTTACCGAAACACTTATTACCGAAGCAGCCAATCACAACTGTGATACCCTCATTTATCTTTTCATGCCTGATCATCTTCATGCTATCTTAAGAGGAACCACTGAAAATGCTGAACCTCTAAAAGCCATGAACAAATTTAAACAAAAAACCGGATATTGGTTTTCGAGAAATCTTACGCAAGCTCAATGGCAGAAGAACTATTATGATCACTTAATTAGAAATGAAGAAAGCTTACTGAAACAAGTAAGATACATCATGGACAACCCTGTTCGAGGCGGTTTGGTCACCAATTGGATTGAATATCCATTCAAGGGATCAACGATTTACAATTTGAATACTGAGTTTTTTGAATATTAATCCGCAGGCTAAAGCCTGCGCCTACCATTACGAATCAGGTGCATCATGATCGGAAAAACGATTTTACAGTATGAAGTTCTCGAACAACTCGGCGAGGGCGGTATGGGCGTTGTCTACAAAGCCAAAGATACCAAGCTCGACCGGTTTGTCGCGTTGAAGTTTCTGCCGGCCAACGTATCTTCCACGGAATCCGACCGTGCCCGCTTCATGCAGGAAGCCAAAGCTGCCGCGACGCTTAGCCATCCGAATATCTGTACGATCTACGATGTGCAGGAATTTGAAGGCCAGCTCTTTATTGCAATGGAATATATCGAAGGCGAAACCCTGCGCGATCGAAAGAACAACATCTCGTTCAAGCAATCGATCGATATCGGCATTCAGGTTGCCGAAGCCCTCGGCGCCGCGCATGAAAAAGGGATCGTTCACCGCGACATCAAACCGGAGAACGTCATGCTTCGCAAAGACGGCCGCGCGCAGATCATGGATTTCGGTTTGGCCAAACAGCAAGGCGCATCTAGGCTGACGAAACAAGGAAGCACCGTTGGTACGATCGGATATATGTCGCCCGAACAGGTTCAGGGATTCAATGTGGATCACCGCACGGATATTTTTTCGTTCGGTGTACTTCTGTATGAACTGGTTTCCGGCCAATCTCCGTTCAAAGGCATGCACGAGACGGCGATCATTTATGAGATCGTTAATGTGGACGCGGAACCCGTGACAATTCTCAAACCTGATCTACCAACGGACCTGGATGCGATTCTACTGGAATGCCTTGCCAAAGATCCGGACGAACGTTATCAGTCGGCGAAAGAGATCGTGAAAGACCTGCGCAAATTAAAAAGAGAATCCAGCAAGACCACTGCCAGCCGCGTTCTTGCAGTCCGTCAGAGCCAGATCAATTCCGGCATCCGGCCACAGACCGCTGTTTTTGAAACCGTGCCCGAGAAAAAGCAGTTTGCATTCAACATTTGGATGATCCTTTTCGCTCTTTCCGTTCTGTCGTTACTGGTCTTACTTACAACTTATTTTGTTTTTGTAAGAACGGAACCGGAATTGATGCGGCTCACGTTTGAATCACCAAACAGTGAGTTTTTCAATGCTGCCAACGGAGGACATATTGAGATTTCTCCGAACGGGAAAATGATAGCTTTTGTGGCCAAGGATTCTTCAGGAAAAAACCATTTGTGGGTTCGCCCGATCAACTCGCCTATGCCGATCCTCCTGCAAGGAACGGAGAATGCGTATTACCCGTTCTGGTCGTACGACAGTAGAATGATCGCCTACTTTGCGGACGGTAAGCTGAAAAAGATCGATGCGAACGGCGGTCCTTCCTTTTCGCTTTGTGACGCCGCATCCGGACGCGGAGGAACGTGGAACAAGGAAGGCGTTATCGTATTTTGCCCCACGGCTACCGGACCGCTGCATCAGGTTCCATCCGCCGGAGGAACTTCCAAAGAACTCACTGTTTTGGATTCAACGGAATTCGAAGTAAGTCATCGCTGGCCCTTTTTCCTGCCGGACGGCGATCACTTCCTCTATTCCGTTCAGACCAATAAGGCCTCGCTGGATCAGGACGCCGACCTTATTCGTGTCGGGTCGCTGAATGATACCAAAAGCAAGATCATCGTGCGCACGTCAAGCAATGCCGTGTATAATCAGGGATGGATCCTCTATTACAAACAAAAATCCCTACTGGCACAACGATTCAATGAAGGTTCCATAGAATTGGAAGGTGAACCGATTCCTATCCTTGAGAATATCCTGTATAACAGAGCGCGTAATAAAGGCGCGTTTTCCTTATCACAGAATAATCGATTAGCCTTTCTCGCCACATCCGTTTCCGATGATGAATTGGCTATCTTTGGCGCCAACGGAACGCTGCAGCACAAGATCAAATCAAAAATACCTTCTCAACGCGCAACCTTTTCAAAGGATGGAAACTTGATCGCGATCGACGCCTTGGAAGAAGGCGCCAGCAATGAAGATATTTGGATCCATGATATCCGGCGAAACAGCGATACACGGTTAACCTTTGACAAAGCATCAGAGATCGTGCCGGAATGGTCGCCGGACGGCAGTAAGGTCTATTTCAGCTCTAACCGTACCGGCATTTATTGTGTCTACGAAAAGAACAGCAACGGCACGGGGGATGAACAACTCGTGTTCGGTTCAAAATTAGCTTCTTTTGTTACCGGTATATCGCAAGACGGTAAAAAACTGCTGCTTTCTGTAAATACGCAAAGCACGCTAAAATGGAATATCGGTATGTATGATCTGCAAGAGAAGAAATTCATTCCACTATTATCTTCACAGTTCAATGAGTGGATCGGAAGATTCTCTCCGGACGGAAAATGGTTCGCCTACCAGTCCGATGAAACAGGAAAGTACGAGATCTACATACGACCAACCGACGGATCCCCAAGCAAATGGCAAGTATCCACTAACGGAGGCACAGGGGCTGTCTGGCTGGAAAACGGCAAAGAGGTCGTCTTTAATCTCAATAACCAAGAACTCTTTTCCGTGCCCGTTTCATCGTCCGAAGATCAGATCGTGATAGGGCAGGCCAGATCCATATATAAAAGTGAAAGCGGCTTGCAGACTTCGATCCAGGATGTATCCGCTGACGGTAAAAAAATATTATTGAAGCGTACGCTTAATGCTCAGGTATTACGAAGCGCATCCCTTATTTTCAATTGGCAGAATTTGGTGGAGAAGAAGTAGAAACAAAGCGGTCAAGCAATGGCGATCTAAATTAGAGAAAGGAACATTTGTCATGGAACTCAATAGTAAGAAACTTGAACGTACATCGCGTATCGTTTATTACTCCATTTCGTTCATACTGTGTTTGTTCCTTATTCTGCTTTCCAACCGGATCATTGACGATCTGGATACTGCAACGGTAAGACCGGAAGCAGAGCAATTCGAAGACAAAGCCAAACTCGATGAACTCACGAAAAAGATCACGGATCTGAGTTACGATATTGAAAGCCTGAGCGCAAAGAGAAGCACTATTGAAAACACCATTGCAGCTGCAAGAGAAAATTATTCAAATGAAAAACAGTCCTTTGACAATTGGGTACAGACCAGAAAAACCCTGGGCTCTCCGGATAAGGATCAGGAAGTCATAAGCCGTGCAAAAAAACTTGACGAATTCTATAAGGTCGAACAGGATTGGCGTTCACAACTTTACTCTATACAAACCGAAATCGACGCTAAACTAAAACAACAGGAAGAACTCCAAAAACCGATCGATATAGAAAAAACGGCGGCTCAAGAGGCGTACGAAAAAGAATTAAAAACATACGAACTGAAAGTTTTTCTGATCAGACTTCTATTTGTCGGTCCCGTTCTGGTCTTAGGCATATTCTTCTTTGTGCGATACCGCCGGCATAAATACTGGCCGCTCTTTTTTGGTTTCACCTTATTTTCCCTGTATGCTTTTTTCTTTGGACTTGTTCCCTATTTGCCAAGCTATGGCGGGTATGTCCGTTACGCCGTCGGAATCATATTATCGGCGGGCCTTGGCTATTATGCCATTAAATCCATTCGTCAATTCATCGAACAGAAGCAAGCCGAGTTGAAAATCTCTACTCAGGAAAGAGCAAAGAACGTTCAGACTGAAATTGCCGAAAAGGCATTGGAAAATCATTTTTGTCCCTCTTGCGGCAAGGATTTTCTGATCAAAAAATGGGAATCCCCTCTTAAAAATAACGATAACGACATCTATAAACTCGTCACTGATTTTTGCCGGCACTGCGGACTCGTACTGTTTTCGACCTGCAGTAAATGCGGACACAAAAACTTCGCTCATTTACCGTTTTGCGCATCATGTGGCAACCGATCCGCCGAGGGTAAACCTGAAAACTGATTTGCAATCACCTTTTAACCATTAACCGCAGGTTATGACCTGCAACTAGCATTAGGGACAGTATCCATGATCGGACAAAAGATCTCGCATTACGAAATCCTTGAAAAGTTGGGCGAAGGCGGCATGGGCGTCGTGTATAAAGCACAGGACACTAAACTCGACCGGCCGGTCGCCTTAAAATTTCTCTCCGACCATTTGCATGCCAACGCTGCAGAACAGGAGCGATTCCTCCGCGAAGCCAAAGCGGCCGCAACCCTGAACCATCCCAACGTCTGTGTGATCCACGCCGTGGAAGATGCCGACGATCAGCGGTTTATCGTTATGGAATTCGTCGAAGGTACGGACCTCAAAGCCAGGATCAAGACCGGAAGGTTGAGTTTCGATCAAAGCACCGAGTACGGGATCGCGATTGCCGAAGGACTTCGCGCGGCCCACGAACGCGGTATTGTTCATCGCGACATCAAAG
>CAZHUW010000055.1:1793-17810 GCA_964535295.1 uncultured Bacteroidota bacterium | reverse complement strand
GAGATTCGAACTCCCGGTACAGCTTTACAACCGTACGGCGGTTTAGCAAACCGCTGCCTTCAGCCACTCGGCCACCTCTCCATAGAAATTGGAAATTGGAAAATTTTAAATTTTGAATTATTGGCGTCAGCGTTATTTTTATAATTTCTAATTCAAAACCAAAACTTCACTTCGTCGCGGAGGATGAGGGACTCGAACCCCCAAGTCCTTGCGGACGGCAGTTTTCAAGACTGCTGACTTACCAATTAGCCTAATCCTCCAAAGAACATCCCGCCCTAAAAACGGGACGCAATATACTTTTTTTACTCATGAGTGTCAATATTAAATTGGCTCATCTCGGCAGTGCGCCGTTGAACACCCATGACCGAATGGAATCGATCTGTGCCGTCGTGAGATAACCGGCTGTTGCACCGTCCCTTGGCATTCGTTGCGGGGTGATACCGGGTGTACCTTGAATTTTTCTGATGAGATAACTATTGGTCGTGTCGCCCGGCGCTATGCGTTTTAGGGATGGCTGTTGAGCGCTTGCTACATTCACTATATGCAGGTAAGCGAAATTCTCAGAAAGATTTTGCCCTTGCTTTGGACTTGGATCAATATGACATCCTGATTTAGCACAATGATTGTCGAATATGGCCTGAATAACTAAAGGTACTTTTTTGAGAGTCAAAACTGTTGAATGACTCACTGTTTGATTCGCATTAGGCACGGTCACCGTAAACGTCGTATCAAAATATCCGGCAAGTGTTAGTTTGACCGTATGATCGCCGCTGCTCAGATTCTTCACCGTATCCGGAGTAACTTTTGTTGTGTTAACCGCATCAACAAAAATCGCGGCCCCGGCCGGCGTCGAACTAAGAAACACATTCCCAAAAGGTGAAACTGTTAGCGAAATCGATTGACTCACCGTTTGATTTGCATTAGGCACGGTCACCGTAAACGTCGTATCAAAATATCCGGCAAGCGTCAGTTTGACCGTATGATCGCCGCTGCTCAGATTCTTCACCGTATCGGGAGTGACTTTTGTCTTGTTAACCGCATCAACAAAGATCGCGGCCCCGGCCGGCGTCGAACTAATGAACGCATTTCCAAAAGGCGCTTCTCTCATGGTCACCGACCGGCTTGTGGTCACATTCTCGGTCACCGTTACTGAAAATACCGAATCAACATAATTGGCCAATGTCAGCTTTATACTGTGATCCCCGACGGTAACGGATGTCAGTGTATCCGGCGTGGTCTTTCCGGTCGCATTGCCGTCTAAAAAAATCGCCGCTCCGGCGGGCGCCGATTCCAGGAAGATTCGTCCGACCGGCGCTGACAATAGCGTCAGTGTAAATGAAGGCGTTGCCGTTAAACCGTCCTCCACATGAACTATGAGCGAATCGTCAAAATATCCGGATTTACTGACCCGGATCTCGTGGGCTCCGGTATCGAGATCATTGATCGTAAAAGGCGTGACCTGTCCCGTATTGACATTATCCAGATAAATGGCAGCGCCGGCAGGCGTGGAATTGATCTGGATATTCCCCTTAGGGTCTTCGGGATCGCTTTTATCGCCCCCCGGGTCGCACGCAAAAAACAATGCGGCCAGGATAACAGCGGCGGTGACGATATTCTGCTTCATAGGTGCACCTTTCTGACGTTTGAATAAGAATGATTATTTCTTTTTTAACGTACTTATTTTACGGATGCATTTTGGGTACAGAACGTCCCGTCATTGCGGACAAGCCCGTAATTATCTCATCTATGTATCAGAAAAGGATCGGTTGCTTGTTTGCGATCAAATGACCTTCAGCCGCGTATTGGCGAAGAACATCTTTTGGCCCAGCGCCTGGGCCTTTTCGCCCGGGTCGCCGTGGTGAATGATGCTGATGGTCGAAGCCAGATTCCTTGCGATCTCCATGAACGCTTTGGCGTTGGGCGATTCCGGTTTGGCGATCACGATAGGTTTCCCTTCGTCGCCGGCAATGCGCGTTTCGATATCCAGCGGCACTTCCCCGAGAAAAGGCACTTCCAGTTTTTCAGACGCCTTTTGCGCGCCTCCGTAGGAAAATATCTCCGCCCGGTGATGGCAGTTGGGGCATTCGTAATAGCTCATATTCTCAATGATCCCGAGGATCGGCACATTGACCTTCTGGAACATCCCGACGCCGCGCCGCGCATCCATCAGCGCCACATCCTGCGGCGTGGTCACGATGACCGAGCCGACCAGCTGCACCGCCTGCGACAAAGTCAATTGCGCATCGCCCGTACCGGGAGGCATGTCCACGATGAGATAATCCAGTTCGCCCCAGTCCACGTCGCGCATCAGCTGCGTGATCGCCTGCGCGACCACCGGCCCGCGCCACACCAGCGCCTGGTCTTCCGGCATTAAAAATCCTATGGACATCATTTGGATCCCGTGATGTTTGATCGTATCCATACGCGCACCGTCGGAGGTACGCGGCTTTTCATTGATCCCCATCATCAGCGGAATGCTCGGCCCGTAAATATCGGCGTCGAGCAGGCCAACCTTCGCGCCAAGCATGCCGAGCGCAACGGCTAAATTCGTGGCCACGGTCGATTTGCCGACCCCGCCCTTTCCGCTGGCCACAGCGATCACATTTTTTACGCCCGGCAATAACGGCGTCGTTTGTTTATGTCCGTGCACTTTGGCGGTCATCTCTACTTCAACCTTGGTAACGCCGTTCAATTTGGATACGACGCTGACGCACTGCTGTTTCAAAAGATCTTTGACCGGACAAGCGGGCGTGGTGAGTTCAACTTTGAATTTTACTTCGCCGTTCTTTATCTGTAGGTCTTTTACAAATCCAAGACTGACGATATCTTTATGCAGATCCGGATCGTTGACTTGTTTTAAAGCTTCCAGAACATTCTCATTCGTAACCATGATTCCCTTTCAATTTACTTCGTTTCAGATTCGGTATAATAACAAAAAACCGACGGAGAGACAAGCGATTTGTATAGGTTTAACGGGTAATTCATGAAAATATTTCTTGATATTGTATGACCGCTTGTATACATTGGCGGGCATTTGCATATACGGTGGGCATAGCTCAATTGGTTAGAGCGCCAGGTTGTGGCCCTGGAGGCTGCGGGTTCAAGTCCCGTTGCTCACCCCGGCGAATTTGCCGATATGCCGTTCTCCGGTTTTGAACGGCAAAATATCGGCAAGTTGATTTTTTTCTTGCAAAGCGGATATTAGTTTTGTATAATTGCTCCGCTTTTTGACGATGCGCCTATCGTCTAGGGGTTAGGACATCGCCCTTTCACGGCGGTAACCGGGGTTCAAATCCCCGTAGGCGTACAAAAGAAGATCCCGTAAGCCTGAGGCTTGCGGGATTTTTTATTTTAAGAATTTTAGCAACTGCTATGTATCAGCAACACTCGCTAAATACCTTTACCACAAAGAAACGCGAAGAAAACGCTCGCAAAGGGCGCAAAGAATTCTTTGTGCAACTTTGCGTGAACTTTGCGATCTTTGCGGTTAGAATTAATTTACTGCTTCAGTATCCTCTGCACCTTCACCAGCCTGCGTTCCGCGATCGACTTGAGCGGCTCCGGCCCGTTCATGCTCAGATTAAGGTAAAATCTTTCCGCATCCGTAATGCGGTTCCTGCCGTAATAGATCTGCGCCAGATTGAATTTCATCTGTTCGGCGCGCGCATCCCCGCTGAAGACGGCCAGATAATCCAGATATAAAGGAACCGTCTTGTCATAATCTTTTTTCAATTCATACTCCCGCGCAATGAGATACATCTGATCCGCCACTTTCGGCAGGAATTTGCTGGAGGGAAAGGTCTTTTGGATCTGTTTGTAAATTGCCAACGCGCCGTCGATATTCCGGTTGGCCAGGTACGTATCGGCTACGCGAAGCAGCGATTCTTCAACGCGGTACGTATCTTTCTGCTCGCTCCGCATCTTCTCCGCAAGTTCGCTGTAGATCGTCAGCGCTTTCTGCGGTTTGCCGGCCGCTTCATATTTCCGCGCAATACGGTACAGATAAAAATCCGACGCCCAAACGGTCACCGGATTATCCTGACGGATCTTCAGATACGCCGCCTGCGCTTCGTCGATCTTCCCTTCTTTTTCAGTGCAAACCGCGTTCTTGAATGCGATCCACTCCGCAAGGTCCGAGTACGTATTCAGCAGCGCATACAACTTCTTCGCCTCGGTATATTTCTTTTGATTCCACAGTATGTCTTCCTGTATCAAAACGGATTGTACCATCAGATAACGGTCCCCGTCGCCGCTCGATTTGCGCAGGTGAACTCCTTTATCCGTTCCGATCCAGATGCTCTCGTCATCGGCGAACCGCACAACGCGCACATCATTCGATGGAAGTCCGTTGGCCGTGGTATAATTGATCCAGAACGTCTTATTGAAGAAACTCATACCGGCTTTGGAACCGGCAATGACCTTTCCGTTCTTTGAAGCGCTGACGCACTGAATGTCGTCGGTCACGAGGCCGTCCTTCGTCGTATAAGCTTTCCAGTTCCCGTCGTACATGACCACGCCCTTATCCGTCGCAAGCCATTTGCGGTCATTGGCGTCAATGAAGAAATCACGCACATCGGTGAAATCCACTTCGCCGGTATTGACGATCACTTTTGGTTCTTTGTCCAGCTGAACCAGGTATTTATCGGCGATCAGCCACAAAATGCCCTGGCTGTCGTCGATGACAAATTTGACCTTATCCGAAGGCAGACCGTTCTTTGATGTAAAGAGCTTGCCGCCGATCATCACGCCCTGGTCGCTTGCCGCCACAACCGATTTGGTCTTCGGGCGGTAGAACATCTGCCGGATCGCCTTGGTATTGAACGGCGACCCCATGACGAACCATTTCGATTTGTTCTTGCTGTAATTCATATTGCACAGCGTATTCTTCGATAACCCTCCGACCACGGCCCAGAGATCGCGGTCCGAATCAAGGTACACCTGCGTCACATTCTGTCCGGACAAGCCGTCGGTGTACGAGGTCAGCGCATTCAGCGTCATATCCCATTTCACCGCGCCGTTATTTTGCGTTCCGATCCACAGGTTATTCCCTTCGATCATGAAATAATTTACCGCCGACGCCGTCGCATAATTCTTCCATTCAATACCGCCTTTAAGGCCTTTTATGATGTCTTCCCGGTGCAGTTTATCATAGACGTCACCGACCCGGGACCATATCTCAAAATCTTCCGTTGATGCCGCGAGTTCGTTGTACACGGGCAATGCGGCTTCCAGCCCTTTTTGTTTTTCTTCCATATTGGCCACGATCCAGCGGATCTCATTGAAACGCGGATTGTCCGGGTATTTGTTGTTCAGCTTCTGGTACAAACGCGACGCGCCGAAAGTATCCCCGTCCTTCTCATACAACGCGGCCATCTTCCATAAGATCTCGGCATTGAACGGGTCGTCGGGATACGTATCCATATATTGCTGGTAATACTGCTGGGCGTCGTTGATCTTCATCAGACGCGCGGATAATTCCGCGGCATCGAGAATGACCTGTTTGGCTTTTTCGTGAGCCGGAAATAATGTCAGAAACTGTTTGGCGAATTCTTTGACCTTATCCAATTGTTCATCCTTCATGCTCATTTGTTCCAGCGCATAGATCACGAGAGGGATCTCCTGCGCCTGTTTCAGATGCTCGCGGGTAAAGAAGAGGTCGTAATATTTCCTCGCATGGGTATCGTCGCCGAGCGCGCGGAATTCCTCCGCTTTCTGGAACAGCGCCGATGCGATCTTGGCGGCATCGCCTTTGTCGGTGAAAAAATTCAATCCGGACTTTGTGCCGGCCCATATATCCCCGTACGGATCGCATTCCACAGTGAATGCTTCATCCGACGCAAGGCCTTCTTTGACCGTGAAAAGTTTTTCTTTTCCGTCCTGGATCTTATAGATCCCGTCTTCCTGCGTGGCCACCCAGATATTTCCCGCGAGGTCCATCGTGACGGAGATCGTCGGAACGTCTTTCAAATACGTGACGCAGATGTTCTCGTCAAATTTACCGACGCCTTTTTCGGTGGCAAACCATACGACGCCTTCGGGTGTGACATACACATCCAGAATGTCGTCCGAGGTCAACCCGTTCAGTTTCTGATTAAAATTCTTCCATCCTTTGCCGTTGAATTTCGCAAGGCCTTCGTCTGTTGCAACCCAGACCGCGCCGCGCCAGTTGGAATGGATGGCATGGATCGAATTGGACGGCAGGAGTTTATTGGTGTTCTTCTCATCAAATACCGACCAGCGTTCGCCGTTGATCCTGACGAGCCCTTTTTCCGTTCCTACCCAGACCTGATTATCGTCGTCAACATGAAGAGCCGTGATATCATTGGTCAGCAGGGTAATGTCGTTTTTCACATAGTGAGTGAATTTCTTGCCGTCCCACATGTCGAGGCCGTCGCCCGTCGCGATCCATTTCTTTCCGGTCTTGTCTACGGCAATAGCGCGGATCTTCTCGGTCAATAAACCGCTCTCTTTCGTGAGCGACAGCGTTTCTTTGGTGCCGTTGAATTGTTTGATACCGCCGTTATGCGTGCCTGCCCAGACCCCGTTCTCGTCAAAGTCGAGCGACGTCACGTGTACTAAGCCGCCCCCTTTGTCGGTGGTGGCGATCTTCTGCCATTGAGCAAAAGCGCTCTGCTGCAGGATCAAAAATAGACAAAAAATTATGACCGGATGCTTTTTCATTGTTTCAAAACCTTTTGTTGATGGAGATAAACGCCAGACAATCGTCAAAGTATACATTTTACGAGATAAAGGCAATTATAGAAAATAATTGAAACGAATGAAACATTGAATTTCAAACCGATTGTCTTTAGATTGGATAAATTTCTTTCAGGAAAATCCGAATATTATGATCCGTTTTTTAACTGCCGGAGAATCTCACGGCAAAGGCCTGAGCGGCATTATCGAAGGCATTCCTGCCGGGCTTGAACTTTCCGCAGAATACATTGATCACCAGCTTTACCGGCGGCAGCAAGGCTACGGGCGCGGCGGCCGAATGAAGATCGAGTCCGACCGCGCGGAGATCCTTTCCGGCGTGCGGTTAGGCAAGACCATCGGTTCCCCTATCGGTCTGCTCGTATGGAATAAAGATTGGAAGAACTGGCAGGACATCATGCCCGTCGAAGCGCTGAAAGGCACGGACAAAATAAAGAAAGTTACGCTCCCCCGCCCGGGCCACGCCGATCTCGCGGGCATTCTGAAATTCGGTTTCGACGACATTCGACCGGTGATCGAACGATCCAGCGCGCGGGAAACGGCGATGCGCGTTGCGCTCGGAAGTATTGCGAGGAAATTGCTGGAGGAATTTGGGATCGAAATCGCGGCGCATGTGATTCAAATTGGGAAGATCAGAATACAGAATGCAGAATACAGAATACAGAATTTCACGACTTCTAAGATCACGAAATTATCCGATGCATCCGAAGTTCGGGCGCTTGATACGAACGATTCACAAAAAATGATCGCCGAAATAAAAGCCGCTCAAAAGAAAGGCGATTCGCTCGGGGGGATCTTCGAAGTGGTCGTGGACGGCCTGCCGGCGGGGCTTGGAAGTTACACGCACTGGGACAAAAAGTTAGACGGTATCCTCGCGCAGCACATAGCTTCGATCCATGCGGTCAAAGGTGTTGAGATCGGCGATGCGTTCGCCAATGCGGGAAAATTCGGTTCGGATGTGCATGACGAAATATTTTACAACGAGAAAAAGGGATATTACCGGAAGACGAACCGCTCCGGCGGCCTTGAAGGCGGGGTGACGACGGGCGAACGCCTTGTCATTCGCGGCGCGATGAAACCCATACCCACGCTGGCGCGTCCCCTGATGTCCGTGGATATCTCAACCAAAAAATCCGCCTCCGCGCATAAGGAAAGAACGGATACGTGTTCCGTTCCCGCCGCGGCCGTGGTAGCCGAAGCGATGGCTGCGCTGGCGCTGATCAATCCTTTTTTGGAAAAATTCGGCGGGGATAGCCTGAAGGAAATTCAAAAACATTTCTCGCCGCAGAGAATGCAAAGCTCGCAAAGGAATACCGGACGAAGGTAATAGAAATTTGAATTCCGAAATAAATACTCTTGCGCCCTTGGCGCCCTTTGCAGTTAGATTAATACCCGTCTCGGTAACTCCGTTCTTATGCCTTTAAAGCCTCAATCCATCCTCTAAATCACCTTTTTTCATCACGATATAAATCAGTTAAAAACATGACATCGGTCATTGTTGTATAGATATGAGTACCTTATCTTTAGCATAATTAATCAAGGGTATAATAATTTTAAAAATACAATAAATTCAATCATTTAGCAGGGATTATCATGAAGCGAAAAATGGTCACTTTGGATGGTAATGAGGCAGCCGCTTATGTTGCTCATAAAATTAACGAAGTTATCGCCATTTACCCCATTACGCCGTCATCCGCGATGGGCGAATGGTCGGACGAATGGTCGGCTCACGGACAAAAAAATATCTGGGGAACCGTTCCGTCGGTGATGGAAATGCAGAGCGAAGGCGGCGCAGCCGGAGCCGTTCACGGCGCGCTTCAAACCGGCGCGCTCACAACCACATTCACATCCTCGCAGGGATTATTGCTGATGATCCCCAATATGTATAAAATTGCAGGCGAATTGACCTCAACGGTTTTTCACGTTGCGGCGCGATCCGTAGCATCGCAGGCGCTCTCCATTTTCGGCGATCACTCGGACGTGATGGCCGTTCGCGCAACGGGCTTCGGACAGCTCGTTTCAAACTCCGTTCAGGAGGTCATGGATTTCGCGCTCATCGCGCATGCGGCCACGCTCGAAGCGCGTCTGCCGCTGGTCCATTTCTTTGACGGATTCCGCACGTCGCATGAAGTCTTGAAGGTCGAACAACTGACCGAAGATGATCTGCGCGCCATGATGGATGACGAACTCATCCGCGCGCACCGCATGCGTTCCCTCTCGCCGGATCGCCCTGTCATGCGCGGTTCCGCGCAGAATCCGGACGTATTCTTCCAGGGACGCGAATCGGTGAATCCGTATTATGCCAAGTGCCCGGACATCGTTCAGAAGGCCATGGATAAATTCGCCAAGATCGTCGGGCGTCAATATCATTTGTTCGATTATTACGGCGCGCCCGATGCGGAACGCGTCATTATCATCATGGGTTCCGGCGCCACGACCACGCAGGAAACGGTGGATTACCTGATGAATAAAGGCGAAAAGGTCGGCGTTCTCAAAGTGCATCTCTACCGGCCGTTCGCGATCAATAAATTCATCGAGGCCATCCCGAAAACCGTAAAGAAGATTGCCGTTCTCGACCGCACGAAAGAACCCGGCAGCGCCGGCGAACCGCTGTATCAGGATGTGCTGACCGCTTTGACGGAGACGATGGGCGAGGGCAAACTGCCTTTCGCATTCCCGAAAGTGATCGGCGGCCGTTACGGATTGTCTTCGAAGGAATTCACCTCCGCGATGGTCAAAGGTATTTATGACGAACTGGCCAAGCCGCAGCCGAAGAATCATTTCACCATCGGCATCAACGACGACGTGTCGCACACCAGTCTGAGTTATGATCCGTCGCTGACGACGGAAGGCAAAGACGTCGTGCGGGCATTGTTCTACGGACTCGGCGCGGACGGCACCGTGGGCGCAAACAAGAACTCGATCAAGATCATCGGCGAAGACACGGACAACTATGCGCAGGGATATTTCGTTTACGATTCAAAGAAATCCGGTTCCGTCACGATCTCGCATTTACGCTTCGGGCCGAAACAGATCCTGTCGTCGTATCTTGTGAATTCATCCAATTTTGTCGCGTGCCATCAATTCACCTTCCTCGAAAAATACGACATGCTGAAGACCATCGTCGACGGCGGAACATTCCTGCTCAACAGCCCCTTCGGCAAAGACGAGGTATGGAACCAGCTGCCGCGCACGATGCAGAAACAGATCATTGAGAAAAAACTGAAATTCTATGTGATCGACGGCTATAAAGTTGCCAAGGAAACCGGCATGGGCGGGCGATTCAACACCATCATGCAGACGTGTTTCTTCGCGATCTCCGGCATTCTTCCTCGCGATAAGGCGATCGAAGCGATCAAAGCGTCCATTCAGAAAACCTACGGCAAAAAAGGCGAAGAGATCGTGCGGATCAATTTCAATGCCGTCGATCAGACGCTGGCCAATTTACATGAAGTGAAAATTCCAGCATCGGTTACCAGCAAGATCGAACTGCCGCCGGTGGTATCATCGAAAGCGCCGGATTTTGTGAAGAACGTGACGGCAAAGATCATTGCGGGACTCGGCGACGATCTGCCCGTGAGCGCGATGCCGGTCGACGGCACATTCCCGAGCGACACCGCGCAGTGGGAAAAGAGGAATATCGCTTTGGAAATTCCGGAATGGGACCCGACGGTTTGTATCCAGTGCAATAAATGCGCTCTCGTCTGCCCGCACGCTACGATCCGCATCAAAGTTTATGATGAGAAAGCCTTGGCCGGCAAACCGGCGACGTTCAAATCCACGTCGTACAAAGGTAAAGAATATCCGGGCATGATGTATTCGATACAGGTTGCGCCGGAAGACTGCACGGGCTGCGGCATCTGCGTGGATGTCTGCCCCGCGAAGAACAAAAAAGAAACGCGCCTCAAGGCGATCAACATGGTTCCGCAGGCGCCTTTGCGCGAGAACGAACGCACCAACTGGGATTATTTCCTCAATCTGCCCGAGATCGACCGCCGCAACGTTAACGCCGGATCCGTCAAAGGCTCGCAATTCCTGCAGCCGCTGTTCGAATTCTCCGGCGCCTGTTCCGGCTGCGGCGAGACGCCGTATCTGAAACTGCTCAGCCAGCTTTTCGGCGACCGCACGGTCGTTGCCAACGCGACGGGCTGTTCCTCTATCTACGGCGGCAATTTGCCGACCACGCCGTGGGCAAAGAACAAAGAAGGGCGCGGCCCCGCATGGTCCAATTCGCTTTTTGAAGACAATGCGGAATTCGGGCTCGGCATGCGCCTTACGCTGGATAAACAAAATGAATTTGCCCGCGAGTTACTTCAGAAATTAGCTTCGCAGGTTGGCGACGATCTTGCACAGTCGATATTGACCGCCAAACAAGTTGACGAGTCGGATATTCACGATCAGCGGGAACGCGTGGAAACGCTGAAGAAAAAATTGACATCGATCAATTCCTCCGATGCCAAATCGCTTCTGACGCTGGCCGATGTATTGGTTAAGAAATGCGTATGGATCGTCGGCGGCGACGGCTGGGCGTATGATATCGGTTACGGCGGACTCGACCACGTGCTCGCATCCGGACGAAATGTGAATATACTGGTACTCGACACCGAAGTTTATTCCAATACCGGCGGGCAGATGTCCAAGTCAACGAACCGCGCGGCGGTGGCCAAATTTGCGGCGGCCGGAAAACGCGTTTCCAAAAAGGACCTCGGCCTTATGGCGATCAGCGCCGGCCATGTGTATGTGGCGCAGGTTGCGATGGGCGCCAGCGACACCCAGACGGTCAAAGCCTTTATGGAAGCCGAGGCCTATGACGGGCCGTCGATCATCATTGCATACAGCCATTGCATCGCGCACGGCATCAATATGGGACTCGGCCTGCATCAGCAGAAAGCGGCAACGGATTGCGGACACTGGCCGCTGTACCGTTACAATCCGATGCTGGCACTGGAAGGCAAGAATCCGCTCGTGCTCGATTCCAAAGCGCCGAGCATCTCATTCAAAGATTATGCATATAATGAAACGCGCTATAAGATGTTGTCCATGAGCAATCCGGAAGAAGCGAAGGTTTTGGCCGCGCAGGCGCAGGACGATATCAATAAGCGCTGGCATTTTTACGAACAAATGGCGACGCTGCATTACGACGGTAACGGGAAAGACCTGTCGGACCATTAATACCTGCAGGTTTGTAAAGAGGCGGTGATGTTTATCACAGCGTTCAATATTGAGACTATCGAAGGATACGGCGATCAAACCGGCAGCCGATTTATCCTGAAAAAAGTTTATGCGGCCAATATGATCAAAGGCCTGGTCCTCGCCGTAGGACTGCATGTAACCGGCATCGGCATTTATTACGCGGGCACGCACTGGTTCACCGACGATTCGATACGCACCGTGCGGTTTGTCGGCGCCAATGAACTGTTAAACGCGCCGCCGCTTCAGGACCTGCCGCCGCCGATCAGCGTAAAAATTGAAACGCCGGAGGTGATCAAACCGGCGACCGGCATCCCGATCATCGTTCCGGATGATCAGGCGATACCGGATCAAACGATACAAACGCAGGAGGAAATAAAAGCGGCGATCATCGCGCCTTCTTTTCTGGGCGACGGTGGAGACGAGATCAGGGTTGACATCAGTCAGCCCATCGAACTGCTGAACAATGACGACCCCGCGATCGACGAATTTGTAGCGGTCGAACAATTACCCGTGATCATCCAGCGGGGCGTGCCTGAATATCCTTCGCTGGCACGAAAAGCGAATGTTGAAGGAAAGGTCGTGATCAAAGCATTAGTGGATGAGAATGGCAATGTTACGAAAGCGGTTATCATAGAAGGCGATGAAATATTTAATCAATCGGCAATGGATGCGATCTACAGTACGAAATTCAAACCGGCGATCAACGGGAACCGCGCCGTAAAAGTATGGATCACCTATCCGTTCATTTTTAAACTAAATTGAGAATACAGACCAAAGTATCAACATATAACTGAAAGGTACTCACATGGACTTGTCCACGACCTATATGGGCATGAAATTAAAGAACCCGATCGTCCCTTCGGCTTCCCCTCTCTCCAAGGATCTCGGCAATATCCGGCGGATGGAAGATGCCGGCGCGTCGGCGATCGTGATGTATTCCTTGTTTGAGGAACAGATCACGCATGAATCCATGCAGTTGTACTACCACATGACCCACGGTACGGAAAGTTTTTCGGAAGCGCTTTCCTACTTCGTGGATATGCAGAAATACAATCACGGACCGGACGAGTACCTGGAACACGTGCGCCGCGCACGGCAAGCGGTCAACATTCCGATCATCGCCAGCCTTAACGGCGCGTCGAATAACGGATGGCTGGATTACGCCCGCAAGATACAGGAAACCGGCGTGGACGGGATCGAACTGAATATGTACTACGTTGCTGCCGACGTCAATGAAACGGCAGATCAGCTTGAAGAACGTTATCTCAATATCGTACGTTCGGTCAAAAACCTTAAAATACCCGTTGCGGTCAAAGTGAGCCCGTTCTTTACTTCGATGTCCAATATGGCCAAACGTTTCGACGATGCCGGCGCTAATGCGCTGGTATTATTCAACCGTTTTTATCAACCCGATATCGATCTGGAAAAACTGGAGGTCGTTCCGAATGTGATCCTCAGTACGCCGCAGGCGATGCGGCTTCCGCTGAGATGGGTAGCCATCCTTCACGGCCGTATCAAAGCGAGTTTAGCGGCCACCGGCGGCATCCACACGCATGAGGACGCCATTAAGATGTTAATGGCCGGCGCCGATTTGACGATGGTTTGTTCCACTCTGCTGCAGAACGGTATTGGACGTATATCGGAAATGCTGCGCGGGATGGAAACCTGGATGAAAGAACATGAATACGAATCCGTGGAACAAATGAAGGGGAGCATGAGCCAGAAATCGGTGGCCGATCCTGCCGCGTTCGAACGCGCCAATTACATGAAAGCGCTCAGCACCTATACGCTGACGGACGATCTGCTCTATCATAATTAAACTGTAATTGGACAGAAATGCTGTTGAAAACATTCGCTCTCTGTTTGATTCTTCTGTTTGTATGTGAAACCGATATTTTGGTTGCTCAGCGCAGATATATGGACAAAGCTCAGGGATTTTCTCTAGGCCTGGGAGGATCTTTTGCACAGGGATCCGGCGAATCTTCCGAGAGTTTTGGTTTAACTACCGGCTTTACTAAAAGCGCCGAATTTGTTTTTTCGGCGGGAAAAATATCGGCGGATCATGCCTCGACCGGCTATTTTGCGTGCGGAGCCGAATTGTACGGCGATAATGCTATTGCTCCGATCGTAGACGTAAGCTACATCCGCTACGGCAATAAAGAGAAATACGGGAAACACAGTTTGGCCATCGGATTCGGTCTTTCATTTCTTGCGGTCAATACAAAACATTTTGTTTTTGGGCAGGAAATTGGAATGGGAACATCATTCAGTTTAGATAGAATAAATTCCGGCATCCCACGTATTGTATCGTTCTCCATTTCTGCCGGTTTTAAACCGTCATCAGGTAAACTGATCCTGATACATTTGGGTACGGCCGGGGAAAAAAGCCTGTGGGTCACATCCGCGGGATTGAATTTTCTTTTTGGTTAATTTTTAATTGAAACCGATAGTTTTAAGATGTAACTCTAATACAGGAGATCAATCATGAATTCTCTCTCCGCAGTTACTCTAACTGAATTCCAATCCGCGCTCACGCCTCAGAATATACGCGTATTCCAGATCATCCACGGCGCAATTGCGCTGGGTGTGGTCATGTTCATGGGCATTGTGTTTTTTCTTTATTCGAGTCAGGCCGTTCCCGCCGGCCCGCGCGAACTTAAGGATGCGTACGACCTGATCAAAGTTCTCACGCTGGCGCATATCATGCTCGCGGCCGGTGTGTACACGGTGGCGCGCGTGGTATTTAACCTGCTCCTCGGGCCTTCAGCGCTTCAGGGCGGCATGATCAAAGAGATCAAAGATGCCCAGGGTCGGGTCATTACTAACAACGGAGAAAAAATTCTGGCCATGATCCGTTCCGCGCTGATCGTTCGCCTGGCGATGTTCGAAGCGCCGGCGTTATTCGGTCTGGTCATTTGTATGATCGGCATTACCAACGGGACGATATACGAAACCCCTTCTATTTGGCTCAATGGGATCACCGCGTGTATCCTTATCGGTTTTGTCATCCTGACATTTCCAAATAAAGAAAGACTTGAAGAGCTGTTCAACACACGAGTAACGGGAACGCCATCATGACGCGTCGATAATCAACGCCATTTTCTTATGGCATAGACGAGAAAATTTTTTTATCTCATAGAATTTAATATGAGAACAAATCTTGCTATTCTTACCAGCATAATATCCTTCCTTGTTTTGTCCTGTTCCTCCAGCCGCGTGATCAACTATAGAGAGAACGCATTCTCTCAGCACAGTGACTTTAATACGCAGGCATTTGATCTCAAGGGCACTATTTATAGAATGGATGGTACGAGTGTGTTGGCCGAGAATATGCGGATTTCTGATTCTACGTTGTTTGGCGCATTGCTCCCCTCTAAACAAACGTTCGAAATACCCCTTTCTCAGATACGATCCGTTGAATTTACAAAGAAGGCAGGACGGGTACAAGTCGGCGCATTTTCGCTTCTTGGACTTGCCGTCGGAACTTTTCTGACTCTGCAGAACCCTGAAGCATCAGGAGCTGAATTTTTAGCGCTGCCGGTTATCGGAGGAGCTGTCGGCACGGCGATCGGATTATCCAAATCTTCTTTGACGAAATTCCTTTTTCAGGATCAAATGAAAATAGATTCGATACCCGACCTCCCACCGAATCAGAGCCGCTTGCCGGCTTCGTCAAAGAACTACAATAAGATGCCCCATCAAATTATTGATTATACGGATCAAACGTCTAAAAACATTGAGGACTTTAATTTCCTTGCTTACAAACGAAGCGGACTACTTTTACGTCTTGACAGTGCGGCCCTTGCCGGCCATGATTTTCACATTTCGGATTCGGTCATGACCTGGACCGACCTGGGTTCACAGAAAAAAATGTCTGTACTGTTTTCAAGCGTACAGTCCGTGGACATCATCAAAAAACCCGATACCCGTGATGCCGTTCGAGGCGGAACGATCGGCCTGACCGTCGCCGGGATAGCCGCCTGTGTTATCGGCGTCAAAATGATTACTTCTGCTCAGAAGAAATCCCAGAATGAAGAGGACAATGAAGGTATGGTAATTGGAGCAGCGGTAATGGCAGGAACTATTGTAGGTGTGGTGGCCATGGCCGGA
>CAZHUW010000055.1:0-1783 GCA_964535295.1 uncultured Bacteroidota bacterium | reverse complement strand
GATTAGCAACAGGCGCATCCGCTGCGGATCATGACACCCGGATCACGGTCATTTTTCACGAACCGATCGGGCCAAAATCGAACCTACGTCAAAAAATAAGGACCGTTGCGATTCAAACGGACACCGTCTTTGCTCTAAAGAAAGATACCGCCGACATCCCTGACACTTCCGCGGGCGTACTTAAAGCAAATACGGTTCAGGCTGTGACGCAGGTCGACATTACGAAACAGAAGCATCAAACGGTCATTTTGAAAAAAGATCAGATTGAGATACCTCAGAAAACAACGTTTGGCGCCTTATCCTGGACGGTCGCCAACATGGGGCTTCCTCTTTATCTGGCATCACACGACCTTCCGAGTAAGGAACTAAAAAATATTCCAAGAGGCTACGCCGTGCTGATTGCGCCATCGATCGGAAATTTTTATGCCCGCGACACAAGACGCACGCTGATCGGTTTGGGTATACGGCTGGGCGGCGCGGGGGTCATGGGTTTAGGATCGCTTATGACGCCTAAGAACCAGGATCCCAATCCTTTATTTTACGTCGGAGTGTTCACAATTGGGACCGGCGTGATCTACAGTCTATATACAACTCCTTCTTCCGTTCGTGAATACAACGCGCGGCAGAGTTGGAGCGTGACGCCGATCATTGATCCTAATCGAAAAAGAGTCTTGCTGGCTTTCCGATTTCAGATCTAAGATCCGTAAGGAAAATCCTCAAAACACTTTTTTTCATGTTGATCAGGTCTATTTCAAATTCAGCGCAATCTCAGACAACAGGTCCGCATTTTGTTTTGCCATAGCGTCCGTAGTAAACCGGTCATGAACCCACTGCCTGCCGCTGTCGCCAAATTGTTTCGACCGGGTCGGATCATTTAATAAATCGTGAATGTTTTGGGCAAGAATTTCCGGATCTCCGGGTTCGATAACTAATCCGGTCAACCCGTGTTCAATGGCCTCCGGGATCCCACCTACACGCGTACCGATGACCGGCTTCCCGCGCATAGAGGCTTCAATAAAGACAAGACCGAATCCTTCGATAAATTCTTCCGTCTCCCGTCCTGCCATGACAAATAGGTCGCATAAGGCGTAATAGTCCTCCAGCACAGTTTGGCTGACATATCCCGTAAACACAACCTGTTTTCCAAGAGCAAGATCACGCGACATCGTCATCAGATTCTTTTTTTCAGGACCCTCGCCCACTATAAGATAACAGATGTTCTTATCGGTTTCACACAGACGGTGAATGGCATGCATCGTTATGTCGTGTCCTTTAGCCCTTACCAGCCGGCCTACAGTGAGAATAACCTTCATATCCTTGAATTCGGGATGACGAGACAACGCCTCTTCTTTACGAACAAATTTTCCGGGTTCGCATTCAATACCGTTATAGATGACGCGCGGCTCGTTTGATGAAAAAGATTCCGGTAAAAGAGAACGGATGAGTTTCTTCGCTTCCTGACTCACCGTAACAATGCACTTAGCCTGATAGATAAATTGCTCTCCCATGCGAAGCGTCCACTCATTCAGAAAATGACGGCCATACTGACGGCACCGGATAATGCCTCCGCCATGAATCGTTCCGATCCACGGGACCCGGAGAAAATCCAGCAAACCTATTGCTCTGCACCCGCCGAATGAAGATGCCCAGATGACATCCGGACGGAACCGAATATACTGCCACAAGATCTGAACGGCAGCAAAAATGATCCGGATACCTCGAAATAATTCCGACGTCATCGGCATGCGCAAAATCTCATAATTGAAATCCCCGTCCGAACAGT
>CAZHUW010000054.1:0-18056 GCA_964535295.1 uncultured Bacteroidota bacterium | reverse complement strand
GCATTTTGAGAATATGCCAGAGTGAGATTGGATTCAAGATGAGAAGCTGTGAAGTATGTGTAGTAGGCAAGATTAGCAAGGAGAATCCCGGAGATAACCAAGGTGAGTTTGACGCTTAACTTATGTTTCCATCCTACCCGCATCGCGTCTCCACAAGAACCGTCGAAATGTATCTAAAAAACAATTCCGGTGCAAGGCATCGCGCGATGACCTGCGACCGTTACTCAATTACTAATATTGCTTTAACTCACCCTGGGGATTATTATTTATACACCCCGGGTTTTTATCCTTAGTTTAAAAAGAAAATTGAGCACATCCAGATAGTTGTCTTTGCCAATGCGTTGATAAAGAAATTTGATCTTCATACCGCTTTCGTGAACGGTTTGGTTCAAATCGGATTGGATTTTAAGTTGTATCAGTTTGCGCGAAAGGCCGATGATCTGCTGTTGCCATTCCTGTGGCGACAGTCGTTCACGTTCAACCTCATTTTTTTCGGTTTGAATGATTCCTATTACACCACGTGATGAACCCCGCTCAATACTGTCATCAGATTTATCCTGAAATAGGAAGTGAATCGGAGAATTCACTGTAATAGAACCCCACGCTCCGCTAAGGGTCACGCAGGGCTGCCCTTTTCGAATTGTCTTCCCTTGTTGTGATGGTACAACAGAAAAAACATGATCCAGAAAATGGCCTGCGAGCGAACTTAGACTAAGCCGGTACGTTCGATCTGGCAATTCATCCAAAACGAAATTATTGGGAAGATATATTGAACGTTTGTTATGAATCTCGTTCATAAGACCGTTCAATATCCGATCGATGATATCGGTATTGTCTTCGGGTTCCTCGCTCGGCATACCTGTGCCGCCCGTAAGCCGACAGTTACGCATCACTTTGTCAAATTCGCAATGCTCGCAGTCAAAATTCTTGTCGCACAATTTATAATCCACGACACGCGATGCCATCCAAATACACTGTGTATCTGCATCTATCGTTCTCATATCAATCCTAACCCAGTAAACGGCAAAAAAACCATCCGTTTTTTGAGGTAACAGCAACGATAATCTTTATCGCGTGAAAAACTCTTCGACAACTTTTTGCCAGTTTACATCCGACAGATTTTCAAATTGTCCAATATAGATCCGTTCGTCATCTATATATTCGCCTGCCGGCTTCTCCGATTTCAGAATATTTTTCATGAGCGTTCTCAGTTTTTCAATATCTTCGTGAAATACGTTTACCGCCGATTTACCGATGCTCATGGCCTTGATTTCGTTATCGATATTGTCAGGGTCGAACGCGCACACCCAGTTTCTTTCATAGGGAGTCACATCGAGTGCGGTCACGTTATCCTTCAGCAGGGTATTGATTTGTGATACTTTCCCGCTTACAGGAGAATTAAAAGAAACTGTACGATTCCCTTGCTTGACAGTAAATAAAGGCTGTCCTGCTTTCACCTGCATTCCCAGGTTCGGAAGCTCGATCGCACTGACCCGACCGATCAATTTTTTGGCGAAATCATCTATGCCGACCTTGGCAATTCCCTCCTGGTTCATACTGACCCAAGTATGATTCTTAGAGATGAATACACCGCCTGGAATGGAGAATTCACCTTTGACAAATTCACTCGACGCCGGTACATGTGTAATATGAACCAGCGGCTTGAGCTGTTTTTGTATACGATCCTGACGTTTGATCAGGGTTTTCTTTACAAACTCAAGGAGTTCATCCTCCGTGAAAGGCTTTTGAACATAATCCATAGCGCCGTATTTCATGGTTTCTACGGCGGTTTCTACCGACGCATAACCGGTGATGATGATCACGTCAATATCCGGGCGCATGTGTTTTACGGATTTGGTCACTTCAACTCCGTCCATCATTGGCATTTTGAGATCCGTAAAAAGAAAATCGTAGTGGTGCGTCTGTATCAACCCAAGCGCTTCCTGCCCGGTTTCAACGGTATCAACCGAGTACCCGTCAAGAACCAGGATTTTTCTGAAGCTGCCGAGAATGACTTCTTCGTCGTCAACGCAAAGGATCTTCGCTTTGGGATTCGGCACTTCAGCGCGCTTCAATGTCTTAGCTTCATGAGTAAAATCCATCCGCAGACTTTCCCGAAGTACGATTTCGCGTTCTTTCTTTAATTTCTTCTCCGTTAATTGTTTTCCGATCATGCGAATGAGAATATCCGCAATGATGAAAATGATGACTGCAACGATGAGTAGTGCCATGATGTATCTCCTAAAAAATGGATATTTTTAATTCACACGTTGAAAATAAATTTATAGCCTATCTGAATTATAAGGAACCAAGTTTTTCGTTTCGTATTCGATGTCGGACGGAATGACGCGATAAATCCACCCTTCAAAATAAGGATCTTTTTCAATGATGCTGGTATTCATATTGAGATTGTGATTAACTTCAATAATCCTGCCCGACACAGGCGAAAGGACTTTATGCGTTCTTTCATCGCCCGAGATGACGGTGACACAGCTCACCCCTTGCGCGATCTCTTCCTCGGACTTCAGAAAATCTATTTCTTTGACCGATTCAATGGTCTTAAGGAAAAGATCACATACGCCTATCAAAACGCTGCCGTCATTCTCCTGGTGCATCCAGCTGGAATACCCAAGACTTAGATATTTCGCCGGACACGTCACATAAAGCAGGCTTTGAGCAGTGTTCTGTCCTGACAGCTCGGCCTGCTTCTTTTTGATCTCCTGATATTTAACGGCGCGATACACCGAACTGAGGAGTTCGTCGACTGTAAACGGTTTTGGAATAAAGTCCACGGCGCCCTGATAAAGAGAGTTGACCGCGTTTTCCACCGTCGAATAGCCGGTCATCATAATTAGCGCACTGCCGCTATTTTGATTCCGGAGCTCATTGAGGATTTGAAAGCCGTCACCGTCGGGCATCATAATATCACAGACAATAATGGAATAATAATTTCTTGAAATCCTGTCAATAGCCGTCTGCACATTCAAGGCGCTTTCTACGGAATACTTATCGAGCGAACATATCTTTACAACAGCGTCAATGATAACCTGTTCATCGTCTATGACTAATATGTTGGCTGCTGTATTCATAGCCTCAGCTTATTTCTGCTCTGTGTAGGGCAAACGAATAATGAAAGTGGTGCCCTTATTTATCTCGCTTTCCACCCGGATCGTTCCGTTATGATTATCAATGATGCCCCAAATGACCGCTAATCCCAGGCCTGTGCCTTTTTGGCCTTTGGTGGTAAAAAACGGCTCGAAGATCTTGGGAAGATCGTCTTTGTTGATTCCGCTGCCCGTATCGGAAACTCTAACTTCGATATATTCTTTCAATCCCGCCGAATCCACGAAATCCCACTTTTCCCAATCGCTGTTTTCAGACGAACATACTTCGTAAATACCTTGACCGCTGATCTCAAAAGAAAGAACGGGAGCGCCGCAATTGGGGCAGATCTTGCCCTGTTCCACAACGGAAGTATTACACTCCGGGCAGAGGAATTTCGTGTCTTCGCCGAGAGTAAATCCAGGGTTATAATGATTCCGGTGTTTCCCATAAACAGGGTCGAGATGAATAATACCCTCTTTGCTATTGGACACGACTTTAACTTTCAGCGATGGCAGTCCGTCGATCTTAAATTCGTTGTCAATTAAACTGTGGCGTTTTGGGCACGCCGCTTTCTTTATCTGCGCAACCCCGAATGGTGAAAGTGAAAGATGTTTTGTATTGACCGTGATCGTTCCTCCGTCTTTACCCATAGCATCCGCGGCATTGACGAAAAGGTTAATAAACACTTGTTCCATCTGGTTCGCATCTAACGTGATCTTCGATAGATCATTCTCCGATTGTTTTACGATCTTGACTTTTCGGATCGACAACTGCTTTTCAATAACGGCGACAGCCTTTCCTATAATCTCGTCAATATCAGCCGCATTTTTCTTCGGAACGGATTGACGCGCAAAATCCAATAGACTTTTCACGATCTCCCTGCTGCGCAGAGTTTCCCGCACAATGACTTTTAAATCTTCCTGGAATTCCGGATTGTCTTTTGTTCTCTTGAGTAAGAAACTGCTGTAGGTGAGTACGCCGGTCAGAGGATTATTAATTTCATGCGCCACTCCGGCCGCTAATCTTCCTAGCGAAGCCATTTTATCAGATTGGAAAAGCTGCATCCTTGCTTCCGACAATTTCTTGGTCATATTGTTGAAAGATCCTCCGAGTTTTCCGATCTCATTATCACCCAGATCTTTGATGGAATAATTCAAGTTCCCCTGACTCACCTGTTGAGTTGCGGCAAGAAGGTCATGAACAGGATTGGAAACCCAGCGACGAACAAAGAAAGCGATGAGCATTCCCAATGCCAGAATGGCAATGATTGCAAAGATCACGATCTCCCATTCTCGCCGAATAATTGCGTTATCAATTTCTGCAAGTGAAATGGACACGTCAAGAACGCCGAGTACTTTTTGATTTTCTGGATGTGCATGACAGTCGTTCTGCCAGCAGGATTTTTCATTGTAAACCGGAGTTATGATACCCAGAATCCGATTGGAATCAGGATGAACCCGGAAAATACGGGTCCTTTCCATAATAGAGATCTGCTCCAGCGGTTTGTCTTCGGCATGGCAGGCATAACAGCTTTCAGCTTTTTTATCAACCATTTTGTTGATATTGGCCGAGTCGGATGAATAAATGATCTCACCGACCTTATTGATTATGCGCACATCCCTGATTTGCGGCTGAGTCCCAATGGAATTAATGGTTTGCTGAATTCGGTCCCTCTGATTGAGCATCATATCAAAGCGTGTGCTGGAGATAACCGTTTCACCCAGCTGATTGGCATGCCGTTCGACTTCGGATATCAGACTTTCGCCCTGCGACCGGACATTGAAATAAGCGAACACCCCAATAATGACCAAGGACGCCAAAGCAACAACAAAAATTAATCGAAAGCCTATCTTTTTGAACATATATCATCCCGAATGATCGCTATTATACAAACGACCATTAAATCTTTTACTTCGATACCAATTTTCCAGGTTTCTTATTCGGATAAACATATCCTTCATGACAGTTGGAGCAGTTCGGTTTTTGAGCATAATTATTTCCCGTGTGACAGTCATCACAGCCAAGCTCCAGATGGGTCTCATCAAGTTGTAATCCGGTGACCGCATGCTTGAACGTGTCTTTGTTCCATCCCTTATGGCAACTGGAACAACTGCGATCCAGTTTTTTGTACGGACGTTTTACCCCATGGCACTTTGCACACGAAAGTCGTACGTGATGTTTGCTCAGTGCCCAACCGGCGGTCTTTGCGTGATCAAACGGCTCCAGTTTGGTATCGCTGTGACAAACACCGCATTTCTCGTCCTTGTGGCAAGTAATGCAGTTCTTGTGCTGTTCTTCAAAAGGTTTATTTATGCCTGCAGATTTCACATTTCCGTTTAACTTTTTAGTTACATCGTGACATTTTGCGCAGGTTTCCTGTTTGTGACAGCTTGTACAGGCCAGTCCGAATTTTTTCGTATGATCATCATGATAAAAAGTAACCAGTTTCCCTTTATCGGAATTCGTCTCGTAACTGATATGCGCCGGTTCCAAAATTATCGGATGGTCTTTCCCTGAATACTTTTTACTGATATCGTCTTTCTCAGGATCCTTCAAAGCTGTCTTTAATACATGGCACGAATTACATCCTGTTTCATGACTCCATTCACGGTGACAATCCATACATTGCCGGTGATAGGCACCTTTAAGGTCCGAAAGACTGATGTCGTCACGTTTTCTTGAAGCTTCATGACAGCTTTTGCATTGAAGAATGGGACCCGAAGTATTATGATGATGACAATTCTCACAGCCGCCGGACATCACAGACATCTGCGCATGCAGTTTGTGTGAAAAGTATACCGGGCCATACCGGTCATTAAGTTGATCAATCACGATCAATTCCGGTGTTTGCTCCGGTTTTTGATAGACCGTTGCTATCTTCTCGCGGGGACAAAGCACGAGACAAGGTTCGTCTTTGGTAGGAACGTCACAAGTATGACAGGTCTTACAGCTGATATTCAGCTTTGCATGGTCTTTTCCCGGGTTTTGTTGTGCGTTAACGACGGCTGTTAGAATGAATCCAAACAGTAAAACGGCTATGATCTTTTTCATTTTTCCACCCCTCTGATCGAATATTTTGTAGGTTGCGCAGTCGGTATACCGGGTTCGCTGATGACAGGAAAATTCATGACAATAAACCGGTAAGCCAGAACAAGCATGGCAACAAAGCCTACGGTAACAGAAATCTCACCGATTGACGGGAAATAGGGTTCTGTAGCATACGGCGGAGTATACGCAACCACAAAATTGTTAATTCGGTTCAATAATACGCCGAAAACCACCAATGCCGATGCCGTAAACAGTAATGGCGGTGATTTTAAGACTTTAGGCGATAGGAACATTCTCAAAGGAATGATCACGCCGAATAAAAGCTCTATCGTGAACATCACGCTGACGGTGTTGAATTCACTCAGATACACAAAAGTCTCTCGGATGACCATGTCTCCAATCTTGAACGCGAGATAAATACCAAGCAACGGTGCGATCATGGATCCGAGTCTTGAAAGAACATGCATTTCAGGTTTAAGTTTGAGCGAACGCGATGCGATAAGCGACTCAAAGATCACCATCGGAAAACCAACCGACACGGCGGATAACAAGAACAACAAAGGAAGGATCGGTGTTTGCCACAGCGGATGCATTTTGGGCCCGGCGATCACCATCAAAGTTCCGAGTGAAGATTGATGCAAAGTGGAAAGAACCACGCCAGCAATGATGAATACGAACATCGTTTTAGAAAGCCCGCGGTCAAGCCATCTCAATAATTTATCGGCGATTTTATTAAGACCGGACAGGAATCCCGGCAGATTAACTTTTCCAATAAACCGCTCCGTAAAAATGGGCAGGAATTCAATGTAAAGAACGGTCATATAGATCATGACGCATATGCCAACTTCAAATAGTGCTGAATTACCGTTCCACATGATGAGCGGATGCCAGATGAAATACCATCTTCCGATATCAACAAAAACGCCGATCGCAACGAAGGCGTAGCCGAGCATTGCGGTCAGCAAAGCCGGACGTATGATGGCATGATATTCTTCCCGGTGCATCACATGGCCGAGCGCCGCAGTGGTAAACCCTCCGGCAGCAAGCGCCACGCCGGCGGCAACATCCACACCGATCCATAATCCCCAGGGATATTGATTATTAAGATTTGTAACGGCCCCCAAACCAAAGATAAATCGGCCCATCAAAAATACGAGGCCATTGAGCGCAATGAGAATGAGCACAATAACGCCGGGTGTAAAAAATTTATATTTAATAGGGGCGGGATTAACTGATTCGTGGCTCATAGGTGTTCCTCCTCTCTTAGTTCTTTACGCCGTTTAGCGATCCACATAATTCCGCCGAGTAAAGCATATAAAGAGACCGGTGGAACAAAATAGGCGAATATGCCGTGCTGGATCGATTCGGATACGCCGGGCGCCGGACTATTTCCGAGATTCGGAAATTCTAGTTCTTTGAATTCTTTCGAGGAAACGTACATCCACGAAGTTCCGCCAACTTCATATTCACCGAAAATATGATCCACGTAGCGGTCGGGATTTCTTTTGATGCGATTGCGGGCAATCTTTATCAGCTCGCTTCTCGGACCGTATGTGAGCGCTTCAACAGGACAAATGGCCACGCAAGCAGGAAGTTTTCCCTCTTTGGTCCGTTCAAAGCAAAAATCGCATTTCATGATCATCGGCTGCATCGCTTTATCATATTCGAAAGCCGGAACCTGAAATGGACATGCGGCCAGGCAATAACGGCAGCCTATACACATATCGGTGTCCCAGATAACGGAACCGTTCTCCTGTTTTGAAAAAGCTCCCACAATGCAGGCTGAAACACAAGCCGGGTGATCGCAATGCATACATTGCACTTTCAGATCTACCGGAAGACTTGAATTCTTTCCGGGTCCGTATTCGTTCACCACGGTGAGCGCCGTATGATCGGGTCTTCTTTTTGTTTCGAGAGTTTTTCGGTCTTCATAGGAATTTAGATCGCCGGCAGGCAGGTTATGCGCATCTTTGCAAGCCCATTCACAATTTCTGCAGCCCACACAGACCGTGGTGTCAACCAGAACACCCATCCTGTCTTCCGATAAAATATTCTTAGGCGCTGCCGCTGCTGTGGATGTCGCAAGACCGGTAACGCCGGCTCCAATTACGGCAGATTTTTTGAGAAAATCGCGTCGACTTTTGCCAGACATTTTTGTAGCCCTTTCAAGAAGTGTGAGGAATTATTCCACTACAAAGCCAATATATATGTGTTTTTTTTCACAAACAATGACGTATGTCATGTTTTTGTAAAAATTGGTCAATTACAGTGCAGATCATGTTGCAATATTGAATCACACTCTCCCGAGTATCCTAGCAAAAACAGGTAAGTTATTTTAATTTAATACTTTAGAAGTAATATCTGAGAACGGCAATTAGCTGTAAAACAAACACCTGATGACTTAACATGCAGATAAACTTAATAATTTAAATTGTTTGCTCTTTTTTTCACTTTGCAGCAATTTCATAAAGGACGCTCAAATCCCAAAGTCATTTATTATCTCAGTTGCGTGGCTACTCCGCTGTATTTTTTCCGTGATAGAATTAATTAGTACTTGATTATCAGCGAAAAAACTAATATAGATTGATGTTGTGCTGAACATTCTGATATAACATTTTTATGCACAAAGAGTAAATCGGAGTCATTATGAAGGTCTCACTAAATTGGCTTAAGGATTACGTAGATATCAAATTGCCTGTGCGTGAACTCGCCCACCGCTTGACGATGAACGGCCTTAATGTCGAAGAAATCATCGAACGCAATCCTTTTCAAGGCGTGGTGATCGGAGAGGTTCTGGAAGCAAAAAAACATCCCAACGCGGATAAGTTATCGCTCACCCGTGTGGATATCAGAACGGAAGTGCTTAATATCGTTTGCGGGGCGCCCAATGTGGCCGCTGGTCAACTGGTTCCCGTTGCGACAATCGGCACCATAATGCCCGGTGGGTTCGAGATCAAAAAAGCCAAAATCCGCGGCGAAGAATCCTCCGGCATGATCTGTTCGAAAAGTGAACTGGGATTTGAAAAAGATAAATCCCCGGGCATTTGGGAACTGGATCCAAATCAGGCGCATCAATTAGGACAACCGTTTGCGGGGTTCATGGGCTTAGGCGAAACGGTGTTTGAGATCGACATTACTTCCAATAGGCCTGACTGCCTTAATATGCTCGGCGTAGCCCGTGAAATTGCTGTGATAGAGAACGGGTCGGTTAAAATCCCTGAAACAAAGATAGATGAGAGCGGAGAAAGCGTGACGAAGCTGGCCTCGGTCACGATCGAAGATGTGGAAGGCTGTCCCCGTTATGCCGCACGTGTGATCAAAGGCGTCACCATCGGACCCTCACCGCAATGGTTGGTTGATAAACTCGAGTCAGTCGGATTACGTTCGATCAGCAATATCGTTGACGTAACCAATTTCGTCATGCTCGAATGCGGACAACCGCTGCATGCTTTTGATTACGACGAGATCAAAGGAAACCGAATCATAGTTAGAAAATCCAAAGTAGGTGAAAAATTCCAGACGCTCGATGGGAAACAGCACGACCTCAACGACGAAACGATCATGATCTGCGACGCCGAACGGTCGATTGCCATCGGCGGCATCATGGGCGGCAGAAATTCGGAAATTTCTGAAAAAACGAAAAACGTTCTTCTCGAGTCAGCGAACTTTAATTCGAAACGTATTCGTCGTTCCGCAAAACACTTAGGGATCACTTCCGATGCATCGGGACGATTCGGCCGCGGCGTCGACCCGGACGGTTCCGTTCGCGCTATCAACCGCGCAGCCGCACTGATCGCACAATTGGCTGGTGGAACGGTTGCACAGGGTTTCATTGATACCGTTGCACAACCCTATTCCCAACGCGTCATTCATTTACGCGTATCTGCTGTCCACAAACTGCTCGGACTAACCATTCCCGAAAAGGATATGATCGCCATTCTTGAAAAACTTACGTGCTCGGTTCACAAGACAAAAGACGGTGAATTTGAAATAACTCCACCGAGTTTCAGACTAGACCTGAATATGGAAGAAGATCTTATCGAAGAGATCGCTCGTATTTATGGTTACGATCAGATCCCGAACGCCACAGGCGCCTATGTAAATTATGAAACGGAAGAGTCAAAAGCTGAAAAATTCTCAAAAGAAATTCGTTCAGTGCTTCGGGACATTGGCTTTTCGGAAGTTGTGACCAATTCCATGGTTCATCAGCGCCAGCAACTCGTGATCGCGCCAGATGGTGAGCCAAAATTCATAAAACTAATGAACCCGATCAGCGAAGAAATGTCTGTCATGCGTATTTCAATGCTCCCGGGATTGCTGGAAGTCGTTAGAGGCAACCTGTTCAGAAAGAACTATGACCTGCGTTTGTATGAGATCGGAAAAGTATATCACATAAAAGGGAGTGAGCCTCTCCCCGATGAACGCATCATCCTTTGCGGCTGTATCACCGGAATGCGTGACCCGATTCAATGGGGACAGGAGACAGAACCATTTGATTTTTTTGACTTAAAGCACGCTATTATGCGGGTTAGCGGAAAGTTTATGCTTGACAATATTGAATTTAATCCTTATCATTCTAAAGAGGTGTATGCACCTAACTCTTTAGAAATTCGTTCCGGGTCGTACAATTTAGGTCGTTTTGGAAAGATCCAGAAGAGCATATTAAGGCACTTTGACATTGATAAAGAGGTTTGGGCTTTCGAATTGGACTATGCAGCTTTGTTAGAACTTGCAAGGTTTAAAAAAAGGTTCAAAAACATTTCGCGTTTCCCATCGATCCAGCGCGATCTCGCACTGACGGTTAATCAGTCAGTTACATCCGGATCGTTGATGGGTTTGATCAAGGAAAATGCAGGGACAGATCTGGAATCGCTGGATATGTTCGACCTTTATACGGGAGATCAAATCGGCGCTGATAAAAAAAGTTTAGCGTTCACGCTGATGTTCCAATCCGATGTAAGAACGTTGACCGAAGAAGAGATCGATTCGGCCATCAAACGGATCATCACCAAAGTTGAAAAAGAGTTTGGCGCGCAATTAAGATAAACGTCAGGTTGTACTCGTCGTGAACAAAGGAACAGCCAAAAATAGGAAAGCCAAAACGACGGCCAGCGCTGCTCTTGAACTCGTCTCGAACAATCAGTTCGATCTTCTTGAGATAAGAGTTCTGCAACTCCTCAGGGAACTGCAGGAAACTAAAGATGAACGTGACCGGCTACGGTCCGACCTGGAAAGCAGCCAAAGCGGATTATCCGAGACGTTGGAAACGAAGAGTAAAGAATTAGAGTCCAAAGAGCAGGTCCTCCGGCGACAGCAGTCGGTGCTCAAAACAAAAGAGACGGCGCTTCAGGAACTTCAGCAGGCCCTGGCGGAACAACGCGAACAGACGGAATCACTTTTATCCGAAAATCAAACTCTGAAAGAGGAAATAGAGCGTTTAAGAACAACTGAATCCGACAACGGGCCGATGGATCAAGAAAGCCGTGATCAGATCCGGTATCGTCTTGAGAAAGTAGTTCAAAAATTAGATCAGTTAGAAAAAGTTATACAAGCAAGTTAAACGATACACCGCAGGTGTAAGAACAACAGTGGACAAGAATACTGTTAAGGTAAATATCTATGGGTCGGAATATGTGATCAAAGGTGATGCCGACACCGGTCACATAGAAGAGATATCGCAATTTGTCGACCAGAAGATGAAAGAGATCAATAAGAGCGGAGCCATCAAGTCCCCTCTTAAGGTCGCCATTTTGGCCGCCCTCAATATCGCCGATGAATACTTTAAAACCCGGGATGAGCAGAAACAACAGATCGAATCCTACGAAGCGCGTACGCAGAAGCTGCTCAAGTCTTTGAGTTCCGGTCTCAAAGAAAAAGATGTGCCCGTCCCGGCTGAAGATAAAGAAGAAGAGGAAGAGATTTCCTTGTTTTCGCAGAAGTAATTTTTTCATCGGATAATTTACCTTAATTGCTGAACCCTGTTGTTACCGCTGCGGTGATCAAACCGAGCCGTGATATCAGGGTTTTTTAGTTTTAGAGTTATAATGGAACACGGATCACACTGATTTAACTGATGTACACTGACCTTATCAAAACAGGGAAATTTATCCGGTAAATCCGTCTGATCCGTGTCATCCGTGTTCAAGTTTTCACTTAACAAACGAATGAAATTTGAATCGTTACTTCAAAGAATATACCGATCATAACTAACGACGACATAGAGGAAAAATGGACATAGCGATTTTCATATTAGCGGCGCTCGTAGTGGCCGTAGCGGCATTTATCTTAGGACAAGCCTACGCCACAAAGATTACCGTTGCCAAACGGATCCGCGAAGCGGAAGAAGAGGCCAAAACCATTCGAAACGCTGCCGCCGCCGATGCGGAACATCTTAAAAAGGAAAAACTGATCGAGGTTTCCGACGAATGGTACAAGAAGAAACAGGAATTCGACGAACAGACAAAACTCATCAAATCGCAGGTGAAGAATCAGCAGGATGAGCTTCTCAAACGCGAACGCAACATCGAACAAAAAGGCGATCTAGTTACCCGCAAAGAAAGAGATTTCCTGAACCGGGAACAGCTTCTTCACAGCAAGATGGAAGAGACCACGCGGAAGAACGAGCAACTGGAAGCTATGATCAAATCCGAGAACGAGAAACTCGAACAGATCGCCCGCATGAGCGCCGAGGACGCCAAACAGGTTCTGATGAATAACATGATCGAGAAAGCCAAACAGGAATCGGCCCAGGCGGTTCGTAATATCAAAGAGCAGGCGCATCTGACCGCCAAAGAACAGATCAAGAATGTCCTCTTGCAGGCGATCAACCGCACTTCCATGGATCACACCATCGAAACCACGGTCACCTCGATCAAATTACCGAGCAACGAGATGAAAGGCCGAATCATCGGCCGCGAAGGCAGGAATATCCGCGCATTTGAGACTATCACCGGCTGCGAGATACTTATCGACGATACGCCTAATACGATCGTGATATCCGGATTCGATCCTATTCGCAGGGAAATTGCCAAAATGGCGCTGGAAAGCCTCATCACCGATGGGCGCATCCACCCGGGCCGCATCGAAGACGTCGTGGAAAAAGCAAAACGCGATCTGGATGAATTGATCATCACTAACGGCGAAGAAGCGTTATTCGAGGTCGGGGTGCACGGCACGAATATCGAGATCGTAAAACTACTCGGCAAATTGAAATACCGCACTCAGCACGGTCTCAATCTTTTGCAGCACAGTGCAGAAACAGCCAGCATCGCCGGGCTGATCGCCGCGGAACTTGGATTTGACGTGCAACTGGCCAAACGTGCTGCGATACTTCACGATATCGGTTTCGCTGTGGACCGTACCGATCAGCATCACGCCGCCGCCGGGGCCGATGCCGCGCGCAAATACGGCGAGAATGCGACCGTACAACTTGCCATATTACTTCATCACGAGAACCCAACCACCGCGCATCCTATTGCCGTGATCGTTGCCACCGCAAATCAACTCAGTAAGGATCGCCCGGGTTCGCAGAAAAGAGCTTTGGAAAGTTATCTCAAACGGCTCCACCGCCTTGAAGAGATCGCGCTGTCATTCCCCGGCGTGCTCAAAGCCTATGCGATCCAGGCCGGACGTGAGATCCGCGTGCTTGTGGATTATAATGTTCTGGATGATAATAAGGCCATGATACTGGCGGACGATCTGACACGCAAGATCGAAACCGAGCTCGAATATCCCGGCCAGATCAAAGTGACCGTGATACGGGAATACCGAGCGATCGATGTAGCGAAGTAGATATTTAATTTAGTGCATAAAAAAAGCCGTCATCCTAAGTCTAATGAAGGAGACGGCTTTTTTTTCAGCAACATTCGTTTTCTAGAACGGCAGATCGTCGTTATTGGACGAACCTGAATCCGCGGTTCCGGACGGCGCGCTTGAATCCATTTCGCTTGGCGGCGGAACGTAATCTCCGCCCCCTTCACCGCCTTTACCTCCGAGCATGCTCATCTGATCGCCCACGATCTCCGTGATGAATTTTTTCGCGCCGGTCGCTTTATCGTCATACGAACGCGTCTTGATCTTGCCTTCGATATATACGAGCGAGCCTTTTTTCAGATATTGCCCGCATATCTCGGCGAGTTTATTCCACACCACGATCCGGTGCCAGTCGGTATTCTCGACCTTCTTGCCCTCTTTGTCCTTATAAGACTCGTCTGTGGCGATATTGAAGGTCGCCACCGGGCTGCCGCTCGGCGTATACCGCAGTTCCGGATCTTTGCCCAATCTGCCGATGAGCATTACTTTGTTTAATGTTCCTTTTGCCATGATTTCACCTGATTGTTAATGATTATTTATTATTTACATTTTTGAATTGCCACCAAGTCACAAAGTCACTAAGAAACCTTAAAGAAGATCATTATTCATAGGTCCTTTGAGCCTTAGTGTCTTCGTGGCAAATCGCTACGACTTTCCCTTCTTATCGGAACCGCTTGGCGATTGCTTTGGGGTTTCCTTTTCTTGCGTAACCGGAACCAATCCTAATTCCTGTCGGATCTTCAATTCGATCTTCTTCGAGATCTCCGGATTATCGATCAGGAATTGTTTGGCATTCTCCCGGCCCTGCCCTATCTTATCGTCGCCGAAGGCATACCACGTCCCGCTTTTCTGAACGATGTTCATATTGGACGCGAGATCGATCAGGTCGCCTTCTTTGGAAATACCCGTGCCGTACATCAGGTCCACTTCCGCCTCACGGAACGGCGGCGCGAGTTTGTTCTTCACGACCTTGACTTTGGTGCGGTTACCTACAATATCCTCGCCGGCCTTGATCTGGCCGATGCGGCGGATATCGATACGGATCGAAGTATAGAATTTCAGCGCGCGTCCGCCCGTCGTGGTCTCGGGATTGCCGAACATCACGCCGATCTTGTCGCGGATCTGGTTGATAAAGATCACACAGGTCTTTGATTTGCTCACCGCGCCGGTCAGTTTACGCATCGCCTGACTCATCAGACGCGCCTGCACACCCATCGTGGCGTCACCCATTTCCCCGTCGATCTCGCTTCTGGGAACGAGCGCAGCAACCGAGTCGATCACGATGACGTCCACCGCATTGCTGCGAACAAGGCGTTCCGTTATTTCCAGGGCCTGTTCTCCGTTATCAGGCTGTGAAATTAAAAGATTCTCCGTATCGACGCCCAAACGTTTGGCATATACCGCATCGAGTGCGTGTTCCGCGTCAATGAATGCCGCAATACCGCCGGTTTTCTGGGCTTCAGCAATGATATGAAGAGATAAGGTCGTTTTACCGCTTGATTCCGGCCCATAGATTTCCGTGATACGTCCGCGGGGAATTCCTCCAACGCCCAAAGCGGCATCCACCGAGATCGAACCTGTGGAATACACGTCCACTGCCATCGACGTGCGGTCGCCTAATTTCATGATCGAACCTTTGCCGTATTCCTTGACAATATCCTGCAAGGTGCGGTCTAACGAGGCTTTTTTTTCTTTGTCCATTAGAATTGATTCTTCTGCCATTTATGCGCTCCTTAAGATTAAATAATTTTCATTTGTAATAGTGGAGAGGTTCGTGAAAGTATAAAAACAATACCTATTCTGCAAGCACAATTCATGCAAATTCTTTCCATATTTTTTAAAACACAGCGCCCCACGGGAATCTCTTCCCGCAGAGCGCTTTCGTTACACACCAACGAAATCTTAGAACGGCAGATCGTCTTTGGACGGCGTTTCTTCCGTGTCGACGGCTTCATCATTCGCCTGTTCGTGCGTGACGAGTTCCTGTTGTTCCGTTCCCTTTTTGGACGAAAGCATCTGCATGGTTTCGGCGATGATCTCGGTCATATACCGTTTGACGCCGTCTTTGTCGTCGTAGGAACGGGTTTTCAACTGGCCCTCGATGCAAACGAGCGAACCTTTTTTCAAATACTGGCCGCTGATCTCCGCAAGCTTGCGCCACGCGACGACCTTGTGCCAATCCGTTTGTTCGACAACGTTTCCGTCTTTTCCTTTGTAGACGTTGTTCGTGGCGATGCTGAACGAGCTGATCGGTATGCCGGTTTTGGTGTAATGCACGTCAGGGTCTTTCCCTAATCTTCCGATCAATACGGCTTTGTTTAATGTTCCTCTGGACATGGTGTCCTCCTTTTTAGTTAGTGTTAATTAAGTTAATTTATTTTCAAAGTTTGTTTTTCAATCGATCACGTAGTTAATTTAATAATACCAGGAAGGGATTTTCGGTCAAAATTTGACCAAAAATGCATTTTTCGAAAAAAAATTGATTTATAATGGCGGTTGTGGTATGTTTGGAGCCGTGGGATGTCTATGTAAAATATTGATCTAAGGGTTGAATTTGACAAAGTTGCCAGACGACCGAAGAACAAAATATACTGATCGCTTAACTAAAACACAGTATGGCCTTACCTAAATCCGTAAAGATCGTTCTTATCGGTATTCTATGTTTATTATTCGCCGGTCTCGGTGCCTTAAGCGCATGGTATTACGTGCGCGAAAACCAGACCTTACCCTTGAAAACCGAATTGATGAACGCACAGATCGATCTTAAATTCGCCCGGGACAGTATTGCGCGTTTTCAGGATAGTAACCGCGTAATGGCCGAAGAAAACAAATGGTACAAACTCATGATCCCGCCCGGCAGCGGTATTTTCTATCCGGCTGAGATCGCGCATCAATACTACATTTACGGACAGCAAAAAGGGAAATATCTCGAGTTATCCTTCAGCGCCAATACCTATTTCGCCCATCGGCGGCGAAAACAGGAAGAGGGTATTCAAAGATTCATCGACGCCTCTACGCCGCATGAGAATTTCCTGTACAATATCCTGGACAGCTTGCGGATCGTTCCAAATGACACGATCCACAACGATGAGAATGCCCAGAAGATCTTGAATTTCGTCAATAGCATCCCTTACGAATACAAAAAGAAATATTATGTGAAGATGCCGATCGAAACGCTGGTCGAGGGACGCGGCCATTGCGCGGATCTGTCCATCCTGATGCATTCGTTAATGATAACGGCGGGGCTGGATGCCATGATCGTTTTCCCGACCGACGGGGACAGTCTCGATCACATGATGGTTGGCGTACATGGCGATTTTAATGTAGATCGCACGCGTACCTATTTCGTTTACCCCGACAGCATTGGCAAGCGGTACTATCTCTGCCAGCCAACAGGAACCGACGACATGCGCTACCCTATCCTGCATAAAGTCGGGTTTTCACACCGATACCCGCTTTCGATCATTTACACGGATTCAGTAACTATCGTTCAAAACAAGAAAGAATGGCTAAAACGCACAAGAAGATAAAATACCGGTTTATTGCCTGAAACTAACCGAACATTAGTACAAATTATTCGTATTATCGCCGTGTTTCATGAAATTGACCTACAAAAACCAATTACTCACCTCATAAGGAATTTATATCATGAATCGATTTTTCACTCTGATAGGACTAACGGCTTTAGCCGTAATGTTCTCGTGCGGCCCATCGGCCAAACCTTTCGATCCTAACGACCCGCTTGTCGCCAACCGCGATACCACCATTGCCCCTGGAACCAATTTCTTCTATTACGCCAATGGCGGGTGGATCAAACGTAATCCGATACCCTCTTCCGAACGCATTAACGGCATCTGGTTGACCATTGAAGACGGCGTCAAAGATGCGGTCAAACAAATTTGTGAAACGTCAGCCAAAGAAACGGCCGCTCCGAAGGGCAGTAACAAACAAAAGATCGGCGATTTTTTTGCCAGCGGTATGGATACGGTAAATATCGAAAAAATGGATATTCAACCTCTGGAAGCCGAATTTCAAATGATCGAAGCGATCAAAGATATTCCAGATCTATTGAAAGTGGTTGCTTACATGCA
>CAZHUW010000053.1:0-18614 GCA_964535295.1 uncultured Bacteroidota bacterium | reverse complement strand
CTCAAAGAAAGCCGGTTCCATCGGCTTATTTGCGAATGCGTTCCCTAGATTTACCACACCACGACTTATGTTATATGATCCGTGATAAATGACACCAGCAGCAATTGGCAAGGTCACAACACTTGGTGATAAGACAAATCCAACGTACAAACCTCCACCGATTTCTCCAGCTCCTGTTAAGATAGGAGACACCACATTATACGCAATCTTGGATCCGAAGCTCTCTACCTTTGGTCCAATATAGACGTTAGTTTGATCTGATCGTGTTGTTGTTATCTTGACGGCGTCATCAGAACCACATCCGTCGGGATCCACTTTTCTTACTGGGTTGTTTCCGACGTATACATAGAGGGAGTAATATTCAGTCATCGGATCCACCACATGCCATCTCCCCAGCTGCGCATCATAGAAGCGCGCCCCATAGTGATACCACCCAAGCCCGAAGTCATCTTCCAGCTCTTTCCCATTGTAAGTAAACTTATTATCCGGCGTGGAAGTAGACAGCCCCTCGATCCTCATACCAAAAGCATAATACGCGCTGTATTCGATTACATCCGCCGAGCCGTCGGGCGTAGCATTCGTATCCGCGAAGGTTGCTCTCACATTCCCCAGATGATCGGTGAGGTTGTATTGATATTGCAGATTTCCATTCGATTTGCGCTTAATCCTGCCTGCTTCCATACCAAAGAAGTCCAGCGTATCATTCTTATAAACAAATCCAGAAACGTACTCCTGTGTGAGCGTCGTAGTCCCATTCGTGATCACGGTTTTCTGCAGCTTTGTTCCTGACACTGTGTATTTCCACATGATCTTGTTATTATTACCGAAGTCTACGATCTCAGGAAGATTCAGGTAGTTGTAGGTAATCGATACGATGCCTTTATTCATATCCTTGATCATGTTTCCATTCACATCATAGTCGTATTCATACGTATTCGTATTTCCTGCATCGAAGGTTTGTTCATTGCCCTTATCCGATACGTCGTAATTACGGTTCTCCGCGATATCACTCACCGCGTCATTGACCGACATGAGTTTATTGCCGACATATCCGTAAGTAAGTTGATCCATCTGTCCATATTGATTGCTTGCCCAGTTGGTTTTACCGCCTCTGGTCAGGCTTCGAATATTCCCGTTAAGATCGTAAGTGGCCTGTTCGTTGAATTTCCCTAAATCCGTGTCAAAGTTATTACCCGACTCATAATACGCCAGCGCAAGCTGATTTAACGCATCATACGTATATCCGTAGCCTCTTTTTGTTCCGTCTGTTGTCCATATCTGCTGTGATATATTGCCGTTATACTGCGCATTTCCTGATAAATTCGCAGTCACCGACTCATAGTTGAGCGCCATCGCAAATTTATCGTTCCCCAATGCATCCGGATCGTTGATCTTCGTCATCCAGCCCCTGATATTATACGAATAATTCACTGTCTGTAAGAAAGTACTGCCCCCGTTGGTCGAATGCAAATCCTTTTCGACCAGCGTGCCGAGTTCGTTGTACACATTCTTCGCAATGAGTATCTGCGCATCCGCGTTATTCTTCTGATACGTTTTCGTAACCCGTCCCGTATGATCATATTCGATGGTCTTGAGCACCGAGTCTATGGCATAAGGACTCTTGTGCACCGTTTTTGATCTTAAGACCTTACCGGGAAAATCGTATTCTGTATAAGACAGATCGCTTCCACTTAAGGAATTATTGGACTGCGTATGGATCACTCTGCCGTATTTATCGTAGAAAGAAACCGACGTGAGGTAAGTGGAACTCTCCAGTGTGATCTCACCCGTGCCCTGATATTCACCTCCGATGATCTGATCGATGCCGCCGAATACCCGCGTCTTCGTTCCCGTGACTTTACCTTTGAGCCGGCTGAAAGTCTGAAGCGATGAGAACTCCACGTTTGGCTTGAAAGCCGGATCGCCTGTAGCTACGCTATTCGCATCAAAATCATAATCGTCGTAATACGTCACCGTCCACACTTCGCTTTGCGTGATGTCCGGGAAGGCCTGGTTGGTATATCCCTGCTGGGTCTCAAAGTTAAGACTGCTTCGGGTCTCGAACAGCGTGGTTTTGGTATCCACGAAAGCCTGAATCGCATCACGTGTCGTATACGTATTATCCGTATACACGCCTGTGAGTATCGCACGGCCCAGTTCGTCGTATTTGGTGAACATCCACTTATTGCCTGCCCTGAGTTTCCCGTCCTGCGTCAGGACCACGCGGCCTTTTAGATCATACACCGTATAGATAGCGGCCGCTTCCGGTATCTTCTTCTCCACCAGTCTTTGATACCCGTCATACCAGAATTCCGTCACCCACGTATTCTTAGTAGCCGTGCTCATATTCCAGTCATTGGCCAAAGCCATCTCTTTGCAAGCCTCGGGCGGAATGATCAGTTTCAGATTATCATAATCGTCATACACGTAATACGTCAATACTTCTTCCGCGCCTTTATAGCTCTTCTTGAGAATGGTTTTCTCGCTCTTATCCGTATAGGTGATCGATGTATTGCCGTTCTCGTCCATAGTCTCTACGACGGAGAGTTCGCCGCGAGAGTAAAATGTCGTGCCGGAAGGATAACCCGGTGAAAGATCCCAGTAGCGAACTTCATTGGCGGAATTCGTGCGGTTCTTGATCTTGATCGTATGGCCTTGTCCAAGCCGCCAGGTTTCACCGGGCGCGCTTTTCTCGAGCACCGCCATACGGGGGCTTTTTTCTTTCTTCTCTTCGGAATACGGATACGCGCTCTGCGCGATGCCGTTCGGAGGATTATTGTAAAAACTCAGCGCCGCCGCGATGCCGGTAGTATTGAATAAACCCGAATTATGCGCCGCGGCGTAAGGGAGGAAACTCCGCGCCGGCAGGCCCAGGATATCGTATTCATTAACAGTAACGATATCCGCTTTCAGCGGCGTTGCTTTCCATGAAATGGTCTGGAGCAGTTTCCCCAGCCCGCTGGAATAGGCCGTGGCCTGTTGGATCTCGTGATCGGCCAAAGATGCTATCGTCGCGTCCGTCACACCGGGCTTGAGGAAGGTCTGCGTGAAGATGGAATTATTCTTCGTCGTGATGGTAAATTTATCGCTCTCGCTGTAGGCGCCCGACGCTTTGCGCGTGATCCTCACTTTGTAGGAATCGATATTGGCAACCGACGGAATCGTCCAATGGTAATAGCAGTATATTTCGTCTTCCACCAGTTGTCCATTGAGTTCCTCTGCCTGCCCATTCCATGGTACGGATGCAGCGATGACGCGGTCAAATAGATAACCTTTGTAAAGTTCGATCTTCATACTGTCCCGGCTGTTCGTGCTCCAGTAGATCCGCATAGACTGCCCCGGCGACAGCACCTGGCCTTGCGCAGGATGGACGACCTGAATAGACGTGGTGATCAGTGCAAATTCCGATGATGAAACCGTAACGCCTGAAGTCTGGCCGGTGATCTTGACGTAGTAATTGGTCGTGTCAAGCAAGCCTGAAGGAATGAGCCACTTACCGGAAGAAACAGTATCTGCCGCGGTGAGCATCGTGGTCGTTGAGGAACTGCCTGTGCGTTTCAGCTCCAGTGTTAAGGGTTCATCAAGATTATCCATCCAGTTGACATCCAGCGAATCGCCTTTGTAAAAAAGTCCTCCGTTGGGCGAGGTGACGGAAACATAAGGTTGGTCAATGACAAAATAATAGTCGCACCAGTCAAAGACCCGCGGATCGCTGACACTGCTGATCCTGATCTTGTAGTCGTCTCCTGTGCCTGCGGCTATGGGCACATTCCACGTCAGGAAAGTATCCGATACGACCGTCCATTCGTACGTCGTTTTGATGTCGCTTTTGTAGAGTTCTACTTTGATGGAGCCGCCCATCGAATTAGACCACGTAAAGTTATACGTCTTCCCGTGCTTCCATTTGTCGCTGATATTGGGCGAAGTGACTTTGAGCGGATTGGCCTGCAAAATAAAATTATCCGTCGCGTAGTAACTGGCCGGAGTGCTTTTCACGCGCAGTTTGTACCAAAAATCAATTCCGGTTAAAAAATCGGATGGTATATCCCATACGAACATGCCGCTGGCAAGCTGGGTGGAATCGATGACCCAGCTTTTTATGACGGGAAGTGATCCGCCGCCGCCGTAGCCGCATTCATCGCACGGCGCCAGGCCCGGAAGATCGGTCGTAGTATTAACGGTTTTCGATGTTTGCCCGTCTTCGAGACTCATCACTCCGGACTGAGGAACGGCCATTTGACCCATGTTGTCCGGTTCATTCCACAATTCGATCACAACCTCCCCGGTTTGGGCCGTTGTCCACGTGATCGTATCTTTGAGGCCGGTGTAAATATAAGCGCCGGAGGCGGGCCGGGTGATCACAAGCTTGCGAATGAAGAAGTATCCGCTTGATGCAATGACCGCAGAATTGACCGAGGACTTGACCTCGACGAAATAGGTACCATCCGCCGTCCCGGACCCAACTGTTAAAATATGCTGGCCGTCGCTCGGCGTTGTTATCGAGGATACGACAGCGCCGCCGCTGGTTTTCAGAGAGATCACTACATCTTCAGGGAAATTGTCCGTCCACTGGATATTGTAATTTAAACCGCTGACCCAATAGACCGACGACACAGGTGACTGAATTGAGATCGTGTAGGTGATGGTTGAATAAGAACTAGTGAGAGGCGTAGCGCTTCGGTAATTAATACCTGAGCCGGAACCGTTGTAGCTGAATACACTGAAGTAATAGGCAGTTCCTGCAGTCAAACCCGTAACGGCTATGGAATTGCTCGTGCTGGTTCCAACCGCGACGGAGCCGTCTCCAAGCGTGGTTCCTGGACTATACGGCGTCCCGTCCACCGGTGTAAAGGTTGGTGCTGAACCGGTTTTGCGTATTACAAAATAACCTGTTGGCGGCCCTGAGGCGGCCGTCCAACCTACGGTCATGGACGTTTCGGTGATATTGGAAGACGTCAGGGAAGTGGGTTGAGCCGTCGGTTCGTTAAACAGTGTGGATTGGCTGTTCCATATCTCGCCGACATTGTCGTAGTTTTTTCTTAAGCCTATTCCGAGATATTCGTACACCCAAAAATAGTAAGTGGTACCGGTCGTCAGCCCTGTCACATTGCAGGTAAGCGCCGTGCTGGTATCGTACACGACAGTTCCGCCGCCGATCGAAGCGCCGACGCCATAAAAAATACCGTCCTGCGGCTCGTTTGAAAGTGTGCTATTGGTCGAGCGGATCACAAGGTAACCGGGATTTTGGCCCGGTGGATAAATATCCGATCCCCATGAGAGGGTTATACTTGTTGAACTGACCGAGCTAAAAGCTAACCCGTAAATATTCTCTCCGGGATCGTTGGCCAAAGTACCGCGTAGCGCGGTTACCGGAGAACTGTAATTGATCTGACTTCCGGAACCGTTGTATGCATAGACCTTAAATGTATAATCTGTATTTGCTGTCAATCCGGTTGATGCGTATGAGAGAGATGTTCCGACGTAAACAACCAAACCACTTCCCAGCATAGAACTCCCCGCCGTATACGGCGTCCCGTCCACAGGATCGGTGCTGGTAGATGTTGTTCGCACGACCAGATAACCGGATGGCGGACCTGATGCTGCAACCCAGCTTGTGGTGATCGTACTTGTTGAGATACTACTGAAGCTGATCGTGCCGGGCGTGGAAGGATTGGCGGCAAACGTCGTTTGATTTCCGCTGATCAGTAAGGGCGAATAATTGGCAGTACTGCCGGAGCCGGTATAGGCATATACCCTGTAGTAATACACAGTGCTTGCGGCAAGACCCGAATTCTTAAAAGTCGTATCGGCGCCAACGTACGCTACGGTATCGGTGTTGACATTCTGACCGCTTGAATAAGAAACGCCCTTAACTGGCGCAAATGAAGGAGCTGATCCGGCGCTGCGTACTATCAGGTACCCTGATGTTGTTCCGGAAGTTTTCCAATAGGAAATGCGCATGGAGTCGGGAGCAACATTTTGAAATCTTGGGCCGCTTAACACTGCGGTCGGCGCCGCAGCTAACGTTGTCTGATTACCGCTGATCGAGGTGCCTGAATAAACAATGTTGCCGCCTGAACCGTTGTAGGAATAGACTTTGTAATAATACATCGTTGACGCCGCAAGACCCGAGTTTTTAAACGTTGTATCCACGCCTGAATACGCGATGGTATCGGATGAAACGTTTTGACCGCTGCTGTAGGGCGTTCCATTAACCGGTGTGAATACCGGCGCCACACCCGCGCTGCGTACGATAAGATAACCGGAAGCCGTTCCCGAGGTTTTCCAATACGAAATACGCATGGAATCGGCGGCCACGTTTTGAAAACGGGGCCCGTTCAGTGCGGCTGTCGGAGCCGTCGCCATAGTAGTCTGGTTGCCGCTGATAGGCGACGCAGAATAATTGATCGAATCGCTTGCGCCGGAATACGAAAAGACCTTGTAATAATACATCGTCGACGAAGCAAGGCTGGAATTCTTGAATGTCGTATCAATACCAACATACGCGATCGTATCCGTAGTTACATTCTGCCCGGTCGAATAAGGTGTTCCGTTGACCGGAGTAAAAGCCGGCGCCGCTCCGGCGCTGCGCACGATCAAATAACCCGCCGCGGTACCGGAAGTCTTCCAATATGAAATACGCATGGAATCGGTCGCCATGTTTTGGAATCTGGGTCCATTCAATACCGCCGTTGGTGGATTTGCCAAAGTCGACCGGCTGCTGTCTTTGAGCGATGACGAGGAATAATTTGTTGAAATGCCTGTACCGCTGTACGAATAAATCCTGTAGTAATACTTGGTAGAAGCGGTAAGGGAAGTATTGCCGAAAGTCAATGCGGTACCCAGCGAAACAATTTTGCTACCATCTGCAAGGGTCTGGTTTATTGAATAGGTGGCTGTATCCACGGGTGCAGAAGTCGGTAACGATCCGGCCTTACGTAAAACAAGGTATCCTGCAGCCGCTCCGGATGTTGTAAATGTAACTCGCATGGAATCTTTGGCCACATTAGAAAAGCTCAGGCCTGTAACTACAGCGGTCGGATCCGGACTCAATGTCGTTTTCATTCCTCCAAGCGGAGCACCGCTAAGATAGTTGATTTCTGTGCCTGTACCGTTGTAAGCGTAGATCAAATAAATGTACCTCGTAGCGGCGTTTAAGCCTGACGCCGTAATTGACGTCCCGGTTGTTGATCCGACAACGTAACTGATGTCAGCAATGGTTTCGCCCGGGTTGTATTGTTGCCCATCGAATGGAATTTCTTCCATCACTAATGGTGTATAGCGTACAATAAGATACCCTGTGACAGCGGGCGATGCCGCCGTCCAGCTAAGTGTAACGGATGTGGCGCCCAGCGAACTAAAGACAAGCGACGTAGGCTGAGCGGTTGGCTCTGCGGCCAATGTTGCCTGTGAACCGGAAAGGGCCGTGGCAGAACAGTAATTCGTTGTATTGCCCGAACCATTGTATGCCCAAATGGCATAGTAGTAGGTGGTATTGACAGTAAGTCCGGTAACGTTGATTGTAGGGCTTGATGCCGTACCAACAACGGTTCCGTTACCGACTGCGTTTCCGGCAGTATAGGGTTGTCCATCAACCGGCGTTCCCGTTACCGCTGATGTGGCTCGGACCACTAAGTATCCCGAGGGAGCAGGCGTTTGAGCGGTCCAGTTGAGACTCATCGAACTAACCGTTTTATTATAAAATGAAACAGGACCCGTAGGCTGTGAAGCAGGTTCGGCTGCCAGCGTCGAACGATTAGCCGTCAATGGAGATACCGATTTATAATTTGTCCCGGCCCCTGTACCGTTGTAAGAAAATACAGCATAGTAATATACCGTACTGGCCGATAGCCCTGTAGCTGTGCAGGTTACAGACGACCCTGCGTAAACGACTGTGCCGTCGCCTATCGTATTATTTACCGAATACGACTGGCCGTCGGATGGGGTACCGGTTGGCGCAGAACCCGCTTTTCGCAAAACCAGGTAGCCAGTAGGATTTGAAGTTGCCGCGGTCCAGGATAATTTCATCGACACATCTTTGACAGAATCGATGACCATATTCGTCGGCTGGGTCAAAGGCTCGGGATCGAGATAGTTATAGACAAAGCTTGTCATCAGATCATCCCAGAGAGAAGTAACGCTGCCATAGTCAACTTTCAGATGAAGATAATAACTTTGGCCGCGGGTCAGCCCCTGATTTCCTATATATAGATTCTTGTTGGTCAGTTGAGCCTTTGTCGCTGTTCCGCTCTGGATAGCGCCATTGTTTATTTGCCAGTAATAAGTGAATACAGTATTGGCTGGATAGCTCGTGAGGATAGTTGCATTTAATACTACTGAATCCTGATTTATTACGGTAATTTGTTTGTCTTCAATTGAAATATTATCCCCGCCACCACCGCCGCCACAATCTTCGCAGGGAGGTTCCTGAGTTTCAATTGCCGACTTATTAGATGTGGTTGTGTCGGCTTTCTGAGCCTGAACTGCCGAGCTGAAAAGAGCTATTAAGATAAATAATTTTATGTGTCGCACTTCCGTCTCCGGATATGGTTAGTTTCGTTTGTATTGATAAGTATACTTCTTGATCATGTTCTTATCCTGATCGTAGGATTTTACGAGCCTCCCGCCGCTGTCGTATTCAAAATAACTGATAATGTTATTAGCGTCGCAGATTGCCGTCACCTTCCACGTCAAAGGATCATAGGTAAAGGTGGACATCGTGGTTTTCTTTGGATAGATTCGAATGTCGTCGATCAATCCCGAAGAACCGCTCACCGTGAAATCCTGATTAGCTGTCAAGGTTCTTTCGTAATATTGCCAATCGGTGGAACCGCTCGGCTTAACCCAAGCTGTAGCAACATAAGTACCCGCGGCAGAAGGTGCTCTTACGAAACCATTATTATCGTCATAGATCTGCGCTCCATTTGAATACGAACCGCTTCCCCGGCCGGTCTTTGCATCCGACGAGGTGAGTTTTTCATAGTTGTAATAAGCCACTTCATTGGCTTTGGCGTTTTGCGCGATAAGTATTGGCAATGCATTGTCATACCCGAAGACCGAAGCGGTATAAGTACCGTCGATATTGACTTCCTCAACCGGATGTGCGTAGGCATCGTATTTGGTAATGTTGGAGGTCATTTTCCAGGGGAAATCTGAAGTAACAGCAGGGTAATTGGCGCTCGTATATGTCCAGAGGTTAAACGCGCTAAATGCACTGCTTGCACCACGGTCAATTTGTTTATTATATACGAATACATCATTCTGCCTCCAAAGCATAGCGTCCGCCTGCCCGTCGCCGTCAACATCAAAGTGATTGCTCCATGTGGTCGCCGTACTGACAAGCATTTCATCAGCATTAAAACTATAATTCTTGAGATCGGCTTCCGGCGAGGATGCGGTCAAAGAGGTTTTATACTTTGATTCCAGCACTTTCGGTGTCAGCATATTCTTGTCTTTCATAGCCGAATAGATCCAATAGGCGGGGTTGATCTTGGTGATCTCTGCTTTCCCGTCGCTTTTGTATACCGCAGTTCCGAGAATCTGGCCTGTTAGTGCGTCTCTTAAAAAATTTCTGGACAATGATGACATACTATCGGCTGGAATAATGCTTATAGTATCGGAATAGAAATATGATTTTGAGTCCGAGCCGTAGGTGTAGACATTCTCGAATTGCCTGGTCACATATCGTCGAACTATGTCAGACGCGTCACTGTTATATTTATTTCTGAACAAATATTTTTCTGAAATCAGTCCAAGCGGTGAACCCAATGGAGCCGGAGCGTCAGCCACCGTCGCGTCGTTATCTTTTACGATCCGTGTACTGGCTCCAAGTTCCGAGCTGAATTTGTAGACAAAAGAGCTATTCGAAACGATCCGGAACTGATTTCCGTTTACCATTTCATATTGCTTTGTCGCTTTTGGTTTTCCATAAATTCCGCTTCGATCTGCAACAACGTAATAATTGTCCGTTCTTGTACCCCCAAAAGGAAAATCTTTTGAAGTGTAAAACTCAAATTCTGTTTTACCGTTCAGAGGGCTATTGTTGTTTGGATCCACATTCATCACGATCACTTTGGAATATATTACACCTGGTGAAGGACGTCCATAACTGTAACTGTGGTCCATATTCAGTTTTTCATTTAGTTCCTTCTGATCCCCATCAAGTTTATCGAACCATTTCGGATCGTCCGTGTATAAATCTGGAAGAGATGCTGTTACACCGGTGGAAAATCCATTTTCTTCATATTGGTAGATTGTTTTGTACATATTCGATCCATCGGAACTTGCAATGCTCTTTACTCTAACGCCTCCGCCATAGACTTTCCGTGGATAAAATGAAGCAGCATAATTGTAATCAGAGACATTCGTTCCGGAGATTGGTGTCCAATCATGATTTTGTGCCAAAGTTAGGGTAGAAACACCACCGGAACGTTCAATATTTGTTATTATGTATATCTTATAAAAGTCCATCCCATAAAGTGTAAATCTAGATTTAATTCGTACATATTGCCCGGCTTTCAAATCCATATTGTAAACACTGGCATCAGAACAGGTAAATTTATTGTTCTGCCCCGAAACCATTTGGATTGAATAATCATTTTTAAATTTTTCAGCGTCAATAAAATCACTCACACTAAAATAGTCGTCGCTTTCATAATCGACTGAAATATTGCCTCCGGTTGGAGTCTGAATATTTTTCAGATGCCAAGCTGCTGCATTATCTGCCCTTCTCTTGTCTTGCGGAGTTTGGTGTACATATAGGCCACGGTCTTTGGCGGACCAATCGGGATCCCGATAAGAACCCCAGTTATCCCAATCGTGCTCGTTATAAACCGGGTTGTCTCCGTAACTGAAAGAATAGGGCGGCATATAAGTGGTACCGTCTTTGCCCTTCATATTCACGCTTGTGAGAGTGAGCTTCCCTTTAAGAAATCCCATTGAACTGGGAGTGTAACGGCATAACGAGTAGTCATATCCGAAGTCGGTCGTTTTAATAGAATGTGCTGTCGAAGCGTTGATTGTCCATACTCCGTTAGATTTAGCGACACCCGTGCTGTTTTTTAGATAAAGACTGATTCGATCCAGTTTTTTTGCCAATTGCTGGTTTGGAGGTAGCATGCGATCTGCTCTCAGGACAGCAGACCGAATACATTTCGATGAAGTCGCCGTATAAGTCGAACCGTCATCAGTCCATGACTTGACATTTGCTAGAATAGTGACTTCAGTAATATTCGTATTAGCATCATAACTGGCCGTGAATTGAGATTTACTAAGGTAGAACCTTTGATAATCTATATGATCAGCCGAGGAACTCGAATATCCCCGCATTCTCAAATATAGCAGTGAATCCGTTCTTGTTGTTTGCGCAATAAGATCCGTCCATTTACCCAAAAATTGAATTTTTAGGGGTTCTCCCCACGTTTTTATGAATCGGTGGATTTCAATCTCCGTTAAATCGGTCGAGCTTAGTCGGTCTTGAGCCATGGAGGTTTCAAACATGGCGAGATGTGTGGCAGTCTCAATGGATTTCAGATATACGACCTCCCTAAGACCGAACGCAAAATTTTCCATATCATTGGATGTTCCCCCCGGCCCGAATCCTTTGAAAGGACTGCGCCAGATCTGGTATTTGTCTGATTTATCATAATTGAATTTTACCCAATAGCCCCAGTCGTTTTCGTCAATGCCGGTGGTAGCACGGTCAACATAGTCCGGTCCTTTAATGGCCGTAATAAACCATGAGGTTGCATATGGCGAACCCATAATATTATATGTTTCAAATGTTGTTTTATCCGATGTGCCTTTGCGATCGATGGTTTTCGAATACTGAAAAATATTAAGAACTGGCTGCATAAATTCATATATCTTACCATCTGTGTCGATAATGGTAAATCCAAGAATCTTTCCTGTTTCACTGCTTATGGACGGAATGATTTTTTTACTTGCAAAACGGTCCGAGTACATGTTCGCGTACATATCGCTCCATCCAGCTGCTTCTACGCACAAGTTGGCACCTTCATCTCCCAAAAACCGCCAACGAATTTGGCTATTATCAGAATATGGTCCAAATGTCGGATCTTGTTCACTAAATGGAAAGTAAGTGTTTTCTTTTTTGAGCTTTGCTTTGTTTCCATTCTTGTGTCCGTCCCATAGGAAATAGGGATCTTTTGCAAAAGGCATGAAGGATCCGCTGATACCTTGAGCGGATACGGTATAGAAATCCTGACTGGGATAGATGTACTTATCGGTGACTTGACGTTCATACTTTTTATCTACTTCATCATCCGAATCCGCATGATATTCAGCCTGGTGAATATATCCGTATGCTTCTTCGAAGAAGGTTTCGTTCAACTTCCATTTGTGTTTAGAAAAACCAATACTTGCCCAGAAATTTCCCGGTAAAGGAATCGGAATACTAAAACCCGCTGACGAGAATTTGCCTCCATTACTACTAGACATACTAGTAATACTTCCGCCAGCCACCGAAAAATTCGCTCCTCCACCGCCTGATCCAAGACTGAAACCGCCCAGACTAAAGCTTGGCTTGCTCCAACTTACTCCATTTGTTTCTTTTCTTTCACCTGGAATGGAGACACCTCCGTAGGCACCAACACCACGACTACTGAAATTCAGGCCTGCGGAGGAACGTATACCACCTGCTCCGTGAGATAACCCAGTTGACATTCCTACGCCTTGTGTTCCGGCACTAATTCCAATAGAGCCTGACAAATTTCCAGCTAGCTTTGCCCCCACTGAAACCCCTCCCGATATACCGTCACTGCCTACAGACATGTTTAAGCCTATCCCGCCAACTTCCATGCCGACAATCGCATTCATACCAAATCCACCATGACTATTATAACTCATTGACATCCCGACGGGCCCGCAGCCAAGTGCAAGGTTAACTCCCCACCCTCTTTTGGTTTTGGCCCAGTAATGCGTTTCTGTCTTATCGGCCATGTAATCATCGGGGTAGCCGCTGATCGATCTGTTAATAGCTCCGGGATTAAGGCTCCATCCCAAACCGACCCACGTGGCTTCCTGGTTTGTATTGACGCCGGAATGATAGCTCAGCGACACGGGATAATTGCCTTCATTGCCGGGCACATCCATGACCGGAAGATTGTATACAAAATCGCCGGTAGATAAACTAACCAGATCGCTGGTGTCCACCGGTTCAAATTGTGTTGCTTCGGGCTGCGACGGGCCTTCACCCAAGGCATATACCGACCCCGCGGCTATTTCTGCCAGCATAGTTATAACGAGAAAAGATGCAATAAACTTAATCCAAAATCTTTGTTTCATACAATTCCTGCTTATCGGTTCAATTCTATTAATCGAAATATCCCTGACATTTAAATTCAGCGTTCGCTTAGAAGTTCCTCCGCATCCCACTCTACGCTCTGCTTCCCAATCCCCCATCCCCATTCCTTAAAAACCATTCTTACAAACTTTGACTCATCCGAAAGCACGGACTGATCATTGAATTCTCGCGGAAAACAAAGGAGCATCTTTCTGTCCTTGGTGTACCCGAACGTGTTCTGAAAATCATACACGCTGAGTTTGATCTCATCCAATTCGGCCGTCTGGAGATAGATGTATTCACCCATCCGAAAATGATATTTTTGCAGGTTGTCGCTCCACTCGCTGAAGTTCCCTATATCGTGGTTCATGATATCTTTGGCCTCGTCATCGAATCCAATGGTGACTATGAAATAAAAACCGTTTGCGTACGTTTGACGCGCCTGAGCTATGACAGAATCCCATTGTGCCTTGGTTGCATTTTGGTCAATCGTCAAAAGATGCCGCAACTCAAAATAACGCATGGGCAAATATTGAGCTTTGATAACGTATCCGTTTTTGCGGATCTCACGATAGGTTGGAGAATTGTCGGACAGCAATTGTTTAAGTTCTTCCTGATAACTGAGGTTTACAGGAATAAATACCCATGCGCAAACGGCCATCACGGCCAGCGCGGTCAAACTGAAAACATTTCTTTTAGAATTCGGCATGAACTTGTTCCATATTGTTAAGCGCATTCGCAATGTCCGTCCTCGACGTCAATTTCTTCCCATCCTCCCGGAGTGTTGATGCAATCGGGATCGTCCTCGCAGTCATTAGAACATGCGTAGATAGAAAGAACGATCCCCAGGAACATTAGTAGCAAAAGCAGTCTCGTTCGCATAGTATTTTCCTTGATATTTTTCTGTTCATATAGAATGTTTGGCTCGATAGATACACTAACGATTTAAGATGTCCAATACATTTTCTGTGATATCAACTGTTTTCTCGGCATAAACTATATTCCCGTCCAAGGTTCCAAGTATTATGTCAAAACTTTCTGACTTGGCATATTGAGCCACTGCATTATTTACATCCGCCAAAACCGGCTGGAGCAATTCCTGCTGGCGGGCAGAAGCTTTTTGCTGTATCGCCTGCGAGTATCTTTGCAGATCTCCTTCACGTTTCTTTGCAAATCCGGCTACTTCTTTTCTTCTGTCCGCGCTCCAGTGATTCCCTTCCCTGACAAAAAGAAAGTTGAGTGAATCAAGTTCCGCTTGAAGCGTATTTATGTTCTCCTGCCATTTTTTTGAGTCTTCTTCGAATTTCTTATTAGCTTCTACGGCTCCCTTGTAGCGTTTAAGGATCTCGCCGGAATTGACATAAGCGACACGGCTTTTAGGAGTGAATAGGCTCATGGTTACAATGACCGCGCAGTAGAGAACCAAAACGCCAATGACCATGAGGATCCAGTTGAAGTTTCCTTTTGAATCAGATAGAGGTTTTACGGGCTTTAACATACGAGTTCTTTCTTTGTTTTTTTACTAGTTGATAGTAAGCCTTGTTTGAATGGCAATTCCGGTTTTGAACTGCCTGATATTATTCATGAAATAGATATTGTAGTAATCCTCCCCCTGATAATAACTTGCAAAGAACCACATCGATTTTTTGAAAACAGGTGATTTGACCTTTGCAGTAGCCGATACGATCCCCCCGCGGGACCCTTTGTGCTTATCTGCAAGGTCCGTATAATCAAAATCGATCTGTAAATTTTCCCCCTGATACTTGTAACTGTAATGGATCCTTTTTCTACTATAGAGACCCTCAATAGCCGGATCGATGCCGAACCACCAGCCGTGAACCGGATGATGTTCGTAAGATATTCCGAAAAAGTTCTTATCGAATGCTGGAACTGAAAAAAAATAACCTAACTGAATATAATTGGTCGCAAAACTTCCGCTCTCGGTATTCGGGAGCGTCCCGTGATGGGAATCTTCTGAAAATGTCTCACCGCCCTGTCCGTTAGAGTGATGAGCTAGCACTAAAAAAGGGTACAGGTCGATGCTTCCGTTTCTATATGCGGCCTGTAATGTGATCTTGGGCATATATGACGGCGTTTTTACCGGGCTGGACCGGATTCGGTACATTTTCAGAATGACTTTGGGTGTGATCGTAACATTTCCGCTGAACCGGCTTTTCTCGGTTCCCCAATTTACTACAGGATAATCCGGCGCGATCTGGCCTTCAAATACCAGATTTTCACCCATTGGATAAGAAATGTAGGAATCGTCGTTAAGAGGAAAGGATATTTTATCTTGAGCGGAGATTGAAGAGTTACAAATGATCAACAATATCGAAAAAAGAAAAATTGACGATGGTCGATTTACGATTGTTGATTGATAATTATAAGTTTTGGTTGTGAGACGATTCACTGCTTATTGTCCTTTTTTAATCGCTTTTTAATGTCCACATTCTCTTTTTCAAGTTTTTCGATCTTTTTGTTTTGTTCGATCACGTATAAGGTCAGTTCTTCGATCTTCTGAATGAGAGTTGATTGAACTTCACCCACGTCCAGACCTTTGGTTTCAATCTCCTTTGCCGACGGTACATCCGGCAAGCGCCCGTAGCGAGTAATGTGGTTTTCCACTTGTCTGAGAGTTCGAAGCTGATACCCGGGTTCAAAAACGAAATCGGCCCACGCCTGCTGCGTAACGATCACCTTTCTGGCCGCGATAACGCCTTCAACAGTTAACCTGTGACCGCTTGTCTTTTCAGTTCCAATTGCTATGTTCCCGTTATCCGCTATCGTCATCCGCACGATTTCATCGGTCATAAATTTTATGCGCTGTTTCTTAGAAGCGTTGATAGTATGGGCGCTAAGAATTTCAGGAATATTTGAAACCTGGTTTGTACTATAGTTATAAGCGGCGCCGGTGTTGGATGTGATGTTTGCAGTGTTGCTGGAATTCACCGAACTGTTTGTCGCGACAGCTGTTTTTTGACCCTGGCTGATGATCTGGCCGTGAACCTCAATATCCCCTTCAATCACCATTTTTCTTGGCAATATCGTTACCACTTTGGCAAAACTGCCACCAAAAGGACTGGTTCCACTATTGCTAAGGACGACATTAAGTTCGTTATTCTGCGCTACCAGGCCGAATTGATTTGTGCCGGCATCGAAATGCACGGCATGATTGATCGGTATGTGGATCGCCTTGTTAAATCCGCCCCAATTCGGCCCGCCGGTCAGATCCAGCTTCGCTTCCGGTTTTTCCGTCCCGATGCCGATATTGCCCTCGCCGTTAATGAAAAACTGGCTCTGGCCGTTGATGCGGAAATTGTAGCCTGCATTCCTGAACTGGGTATTGGAGTGGTAAAGATCAAAGATCGTCTGGCCCTGCAGATTCTCAAATCCTCTCCCGGTAACGCCGATCTGGAGATAATTCTTAGCCAGGTTATTGTAATCGCCTACGAGCGACAAATTGTAAAACTTGTCATCCGGTCCTACCGTCAGTTTCCCCAAAGGCTGGTAACTGCCGATCAGTACGGCGCCTTTGTTCTTGTTAAAAACATTCAGCGTGTCCGAACTCGTCCACCAACCGATCTGAGCGAAGGAGCTTCCCGCAAGTCCAAACGACAGCAGGAGTAACCATAAAATCTTTTTCATTATATCACCCTTATTAATTTAGTCATTGGGTCATTTTATCAGTGAGTCATTAGGCATTACTCATTATTCATTGTTCATTGCCCATTAAGCGAACTGTTTTTGAATATCTGATCTTTCAAAGGCTGTTCCAGTTTTGCTTTTTGCGCTTTGAAATAGGTTTCGTCAAATGCGATCCATTTGACCACCGTGTCTTTCCCGTTATGAACCTCGTACACGGCGATGTACTGATTCTCATCGTATTTGTAGATCCTGGCTTTCAGCAGGGTCTCGCCTGCGCCAAGTGGAACGTCGTTGAATAAATTCCGCGACTGGATCGTTTGCGATGTCAGCGACTTGCCGACGCTTGCATGCAGTTCGACGGATTTAATGCTGCTATTGATCGTTAGTTCCTTTTCACTGCCTTTGGACATACTGCGGATGGCGAGCATCCCTGCACAGGCTCCCAGAATGGCTGAACCGACGCGGATCTCTTTATCATTATCCTTATTCGCGGCGAATTCCCTGCCCCCCAGATCACCGAGGAATCCGCCGGTAACGCCGGCGATCATCATGGCAGCTATATTGGAACCACCTCTTTGCTGTCCGTACAAATAGACCTTATGAATAGCCTTCACAGGAATCTCACTCACTACTTCCCGGCTGGCTATGACAAGGCGTTCTTTATTTGCGCCGACAATTTTACAGGAGATCTCATCTTCTCCCACGGATATTACGGCATATTGATTGATGCTGCCGCTCAGGATATTGAGAGTCTCGTCTGATATCATTTCAGGTTCATTTACAATGCGCACATTAAAAGTGCAGCCGGCAAACACGACTATGAGTAAGAATGAACAGATTTTGTTGAACGCCATAACGCTCCTTTATATGATTCAGGTTAACAAATTGTTGAACATCTATAATTAACAAATATTGGTTCTTAAGGTTCCATTACCTCCACATTTGAAACCATAGTTAGCTCCTAACTAAAAACGTTTCAAAAAATTTTAGATATTTTCATCCTTGACTATTCATTTATTGCCTCCAAATTACAAAAGCGCCTTAGCTCCTAAAAACCATACAGAATTGATTTTTAATTTTCAATCCGCATAATCACTACTCATTTTCAGTAGACAAAATCAGTAGACAAAATCACAACTGAATGAAGTGCCCGACGTTCAACTCATTTATTTACAATAACCAAAATAATGAAGTGATGAGAATAAACTTAGGTAGGCAGGTTAAATTTTTCGCGCTTAGAAGGAAAAAAGGAAAGGGGGTGCTTTTAAGGTTTTAATTTCTCTTGTTCGGACGGTTCGCAGAGGCCAGGCATTCGGTTAAAGACTGTTTTACCTGACGCCGGTTATGATCGGGAAGTTGGCTGTAACTTGAAGGCGAGATATCAAGTCTGCGTTTGAAACTTCTGCGGAATGTATTGTAGTTTGCATATCCGGATAATGACGAAATACGGAAAAGATTGGCTTCGGGGTCATATTCGATCATTTGTATCGCGCGGATCAAACGGAACGACTCAATGATCTTATGAGGGTTCTCTCCATACAGGTAGAGAACCAATTGATAGGCATATTGCTCCGACAAATTCAAAAGGTCGGCCAATCGGCCGACATTAAGCTCAGGACTGGAAATGTAGTCCGCCAGGATCTCTTCGATCTTCTTCTTCTGTTCC
>CAZHUW010000052.1:0-18638 GCA_964535295.1 uncultured Bacteroidota bacterium | reverse complement strand
AAGGTTACAAAGATAAACATTGAATTCCTTTGTGTAAAAAACTTTGTGCGCTTGGTGGTTAAAATCTAAAAAGGATGCCACTTTTTTCCGAGCCGCGCTACTTTCTATAATAAGGAATTACGCTAAATATTCACTGTTTGGGAAAGCCTCTAAAAAAGGCTCTTTTAACGAACTTTTGTTCGCAGGACGCAACGCGCCCATGATGTCGCCGCCGCTTCTCTTTTTGCTTTTGGGAAGGGGCAAAAAGAGATGACTAAATTCCTCCCGCTCGCGCGGGGGGAATCCGGCGGAGACGGCTTGAAAATTTCCGGTTCAAAACCCTTGACTTTATACCGCTTTTTTATAACTTTTAAACGCACATCTGAAAGCTTATCTGGACCGGCAGGCCCGAAAAAAAATCGTTTAATAAAAAATTATCGTTTCATGCTCGTGAAAACCTTCCTTACATGCGTAATCGTTTTTGCCTCCTGTACGTCATCACCGCGCGGCGGCAGCGCATCATCGCAGGATATGAAAGACTCTGCTTCCGTCGCAAAATATGAGACCATAGCCATCGAGAGATACAAAGACCGTATCGAATACGTATTCAATGAATCTAAAGTATTCGTCCTGTGTATTCACTCAAATAAGCCTACGGCCAAAATGCCGGAAAGCATCGTATCCTTCTTTGTTTATGATCTCAAAATGAACCGCGTCATTCTCGAGGAATCCATTAGAGACGGTTCGGTGCGTTGGATCGATGAGCAACGGATAGAAATCGTACAAAAAACCGGAACGGTGTCCAAAGAAGACCAAAGCCGGGTCCAGCGTTACGTGTATGATGTTATGACCCAAAAAAAAACGGAAATTCCGAATTAAACAGTACGATAAAACACTTCTCATCATTTAACATTAAGGAGTACCATTCATGAATTCCAAATGGTTACGAAGTTCATCGATGTTCGTTTTGGTGATGCTTGGAGCTAGCCTTGCTCTGATCACCGTATTTGAACGTCCGTCGCAGGTAAAAAAGTCACGAAGCAAAACGACCCCCGAAGCCATCCTGCAGGCCGAACGTGAACAGAAAATCCAACGGCGTGCCGCGGGTTATGCCAAACAGGATCAGCCGGATAAATTTATGGAAATGCAGCGTCAGATCCGGACACGGGAAGGGGACAGCGGCCCGCGATACAAGGCTAATCATAAGATCAATGCGATGAAAAAGGCCGGTATCATGGACATGAACGGCCGAGTATCTTCGAGGACGCGCCTTGGCAAATCATCATCCACGGTAAACTGGGTGGAAAGAGGGCCGGCCAATTTCAGCGGACGGGCACGCGGCCTGATAGTGGATCCTTCGGATGCGACCGGTAATACCTGGTTTGTCGGGGCCGTCAGCGGCGGTATATGGAAAACGACGGATGCAGGACTGCACTATACGGACCAAACACCGGATCTTCCCAATCTGGCCACAACGGTTCTTGCCATGTCGGAATCTAATCATGATGTGATATATGCCGGTACGGGCGAAGGGTTTGGAAATGCGGACGCCGTTCAGGGCGACGGTATTTTTAAATCGACGGACCACGGCGCATCATGGTCACAACTTTCAAGCACGGCAGCAGACGAGGATTTTTTCTACGTCAACCGGCTCGTGATTGATCCGGCCAATGAGAATATCGTAGTTGCCGCTACCAATACGGGTATTTTCAAAACAACCAACGGCGGAAGTTCATGGAGCGCCATGTATTCCAGTGATAGCCGCGTGCAACATTTGATAGCCGATCCGACAGATTTTAATGTGCAATACGCTACGGTTAATAGTTTCGGTGTTATTAAGTCCACCGATGCCGGAAATACGTGGTTCAGTTCCAAGACCGGGATCGGCACCGTTAAACGACTGGAAATCGCGATCGCACCGAGCAATCACAACCGTTTATATCTTGCCGCGGAGCTTGGTTCAGGTTCAGGTCTTTACATGAGCACCAATGCCGGCGCCAATTGGATTCTTGTCAATGATGCATCCGGAACGAACCCGAACTGGCTGGGAGCCCAAGGATGGTACGACAATACGATCGCCGTACATCCCTACAATGATACCACTTTGTGGGTCGGCGGAATCAATATCTGGAAAATCGTGCTCTCACCCGGTTCATCAACGGCTATTCAGAGAACTGCCGATACGGTCGGAACGGCTTCGTTCCTGTCATTTGTGAACTTCGGACTGCCGTTCCTCGGTGGAGGTGTTGGAACAGGTCACCAGTTTTTTGCACCGACTTTGCCTCCGACCGGCATTACTGCAAGCGATACGACATTTGATATTGAAATTCGTTTTGGCCCCGGAATCACTCAAAAAGCTCATCGTTTCCTCTTCGGTGCAAGTTTTGCTTTTACTTATCAGGACTACGTAGATGTTCCGTTTGAAGTTTGGGATATCACTAATAACCGGCAACTTATGGCTTCGTTCCGTGATCAGGATAGTAATGGTGTATACAATCTCTCCTCAGCACCACTTGGCGGCGTCTCCAGAGAATATCTAATTGTCAATGCAGTACCCTATAATGCGTCGGCCGCTGATCCAAATATTGGAGTCAATTCCGGCGAAGTTTATAAATGCGTTATGGCGGTTGGCCCGTCTTTAAAATCCGGAGCTGCTTGGACGCCAAATGCTTTGCCAACCTCTAAAATTTCTTTTAAATACCAATCCGTGACCACCGGATTCAGAAATACCACTCAGGTGACCAACTGGTATCCTGAACTGCCGCATCCTTCCGGCGGATTCTATCCATGGACCCATGCTGACAATCACAATATCGTCATGATCCCCAAAGGCAGCGGTAACTTTCACATCCTCATCGCCAATGACGCCGGTGTCGCGCACTCTACGGACAACGGCGTAACCTGGATCTACGACGAAGAAACGCCAGACGGGATGAATTCCACTCAATTCTATGGCGTGGATAAAAAACCGGGCGCGATCGCATTTATCGGCGGCACACAGGATAACGGTACCTGGCGCTCACCGGTCAATGCCTCCGACACAGCTCGATGGATCGAACAACTCGGCGGTGATGGTTTTGACGCCGTTTGGAAAGGCGATGACGGGAACCAACTTATCGGTTCGCTCTACGATAACCGCCTATACAAATCCACAGATGGCGGGCTAAACTGGTTTGCTTGGACCCCCGGGCTTCTTGACGTCAATAATGCCAACAGTTATTTTATAACACAGATCGCAAGTTCAAAAGTCGATCCGGACCTGTTATTCACTATCGGGGGAAGCGGCGTATGGCGTTCGGATAACTTCGGTGACAGTTGGACCTTAGCCCCGCTGACACCTGCTAATTTCGGTTTTTCAACACTGATCAATTTTGTGGCCATCTCCGATGCCAATCCTCAGATCGTTTGGGCCGGTGCGCGCATGTCATCTTCGGGTAAATTGAATGTATCAACCGACGGTGGATTGACCTTTACGCCCACAGTAAATTACGGAACAAGCCTTGGTTCTTTATCGGGCTTGGCGACTCACCCGACCGATCCGAATACGGCGTATGCCATGTTCTCGTTTGCAGAATATCCCAAGATCCTGAGAACGACGAACCTGGGCCAGACCTGGACGGACATCACCGGATTTAGCGGCAGCGGACCCAGCAGCAACGGCTTCCCGGATGTAGCTACGTACTGTTTGATGGTCAATCCGAATAACACGAGCGAGTTATGGGCCGGCACGGACATTGGTCTTTTTATATCAACGGACAATGGCGATAATTGGGCCTATGCGAATAATGGATTGCCGGCAGTCGCTATATGGGAACTAAAAGTTGTGGATGATCAGATCGTCGCAGCCACGCACGGACGAGGCATATGGACTATGGAGATCACCTCTCCCACATTGCCTACGGTAACACTAGCTCCTCGCCTAAATTCCACCGCGCAGTCTCCTGCGACCGGGCATGTTTTACTCAACGTGAGCCTTCGTTCGGCGTACGATTCCACATTAATCAAATCGGGAAGCTCAACCATTGCTACACTGGGAGCGACTACGGCCAAAGACTCACTCATCGATTTCGTAGCAACCGCCGGTAACTACACTTTCCAGATCGTCTCGTACAAAGGAGGAACGGCTTACAAATCGGCATCATCGAGCGTAACGGTCATTCAGGTTACAGCTCCCGTCACTAAGTATGCGAATAATTTCAATACAGCTACGACCGACTTCAGCGGCCCGCTTTTCACAGTAAAAACCGAACCCGGTTTCACCAACGGTGCTTTGCACTCTGCACATCAGTATTCAAATCTGACCAATTATACTTCACTCCTAAGGGTACCCATCACAGTGACGCCGGATAGTTGTATCCTGACGTTCGATGAGATAGCATTGGTCGAGGAAGGTGAAATCGGATCGGTATTTGGCGACCCCGATTTCTGGGACTACTGCATCGTCGAAGGATCCACCGATGGGATCAATTGGACTGCCTTAGCGCCCGGATGGGATGCGCGTTTATACGGCGCATGGCATAACGTTACATCGCCTACGTCGAGTTTATTCAGGAAACATACGATCAATATCTTGGATACGTACACTGCGGGAGCAACTATATTTCTTCGTTTCCGGCTGTATGCGGACGAAGCAACCGTTGGGTGGGGATGGGTTGTGGACAATATCACCGTCAATCCCGATCGCGTTCCGCCGACACTGACTCTGGGCGCATTAGCCTCACCGATAGTTAATGTGGTTCGTTTTGCAGTAGGGGCAAATGAAAAACTCGGTTTCGCATCGGTGGTAGTTAATTCCAATGTCATATCCATGACGAAACAAGGCGATCTCTATTTCGGTGACTACACTCTTACCGGAACAGGCCCACTGACAGTTATAGCCAATGGTTCCGATTCCAGCGGTAACTTCGGCTCTGCAGTTAACCGCTCTTATACGGTTTCATCTTTATCCAAGAGCACCGTATTTGAAAATTTCACGTTGTCTGGAACCGGCGAAGGATATTGGGTGTTGGGCAAGTCTGCACTAATGAACGTGCCTCCGTCATGGAAGGTCATCGGTTCACCGATCGACGTAGCCGTAACTGGATCTGCTTCAGGTTTCAAAGCTGAATTTAATTACTCGGACATGGAAGATCTGAAGGCACGCTATGATGATTTTGATGAAAACAAGATCGGTATTTACGAGAACATCAACGGCGAATGGAAACACGCCGGCGGTGAAGGCGGGAACGGTTCGGTCACGGCTAAATTCAAAGGCAATCAGCTTGCTGTATTCTATAATCCGGATTACGAATATATTCCGAAGGATTTCATGCTGACTCAGAACTACCCGAATCCGTTCAACCCGTCGACGACCATTCGGTATGAGATCCCTAAATCCAGCAATGTGGTGATCAAAGTATACAACATGCTTGGACAGGAAGTTCGTACTCTTGTTAACGGCAACAAAGACCGCGGACGATATGAGATCGTATGGGACGGCAAGAATCAATTCGGCAACCAGGTTTCATCGGGCGTGTACCTGTACCGCCTCGAAGCCGGCAAAGTAGTTAAGTCAAAGAAAATGCTGTTCGTCAAGTAATGCATTTAAGAAAATGACAATAAAATATTTATTAAAGGAGACAAAGTCATGAATAAGATAAGATTGATGGCAGCATTTCTGCTGACGTTTATCATTGGCTGCGGAGGCGGAGGCGGCGGAAGTAAAGTCACCATCACGAAAGCGGACAATCTTTTCGGGGACGGGAATTATCAGGATGCGCAGGAAGCCTATGTGGAACTGATCACCTCCCAGGGCGCACCGGCGATCGCAGGAGCCGCGTGGTGTTCGATACGCTTGCATAACTATGCACAGGCGGACAGCTTCTTTACGGCCGCCGGTGTGACACTGAATGCGGACGGCTATGCAGGCTGGAGTTTTGCCAGTTGGGCGCTCAACGATCCTACAGATGCCCTTGCGCATGCTACTTCGGCGCTGGGTGCAACACCGGCTTTCACTGCGCTGAGTATTGATCCTTTGGTCACGAGCAACCACCTGGTCTGGATTCAGGCCAGCAGTTATCTGCAGCTGGGCAATTACACCGAATGTTATAACAAGATCCATATTTTAGATCCGGTTTTTGTAATGCCATCCGGCACGCCCTACCAGATATCAACCGCGCTCCTTACCAAACTGACCAGCTTGGGAGTAGCTGTGCCTTCATAATCAGCCTGAGCTGAAAGCTTTTTTCAAAACCCGTGCACCGTAAGGTTCGCGGGTTTTTTATTTTGTTTTCACACATTCAAATAAGTTGATTTTACAGTCCATTTCAGCGAAATTTAGACATACAAAACATCAGGATTTTCCATGAATTTTTTCCGAACGGTTTTTTTTTCGTTGGTCATCGTAGTTACGCTTCATGCTGAATCGGCGGCGGCCCAGATCCAGGTTTACGATAAAGGCGACATTGTCAGAGCGCGATTCAACTGGTTCTTCGCACGCCGTAACGCATACGGACAATTCCCTGCGGCGCATTATATGAAAATACGTCAGGAAGTTGCCGCGTATGAAAAAAACCGGTTGTCCAAAACTGCCGTACAAACAAGTTTGCCCTGGACATCGGTCGGGCCTTCTGCGATAGTAAATACGGGCGCGCATAACTATACCGGACGCGTGATCGCAGTCAATTTCAGCCCGTTCGACACAAATGTCGTATTGATCGGCGCGGCCGGTGGCGGTATCTGGAAAAGCACCAACGGAGGGCTCTCATGGTCTGCGCGGTCGGATGACCTCGGGTCACTGGCGATCAGTTGTTTTGCTCGCCATCCGTCCGATCCGAATATTATCTACGCCGGAACCGGCGAACCGAGTTTCGTCGCTGATGCTATTGATGGAATAGGCGTTCTTAAATCCACCGACGGGGGCGACACATGGGCGGTGACAGGCTCGCTGGGTATATTGCTGACACATATTTCAGGCATCGTTGTTAATAAGAACGATCCAAATATCGTCGTGGTCGCCAATTATTATAATTCGTCCGATCCCGTGACCAACGGTATCTACCGCTCGACCACTGCCGGCGCAACCTGGCAGACAACCAATGCAAGGGGCACTGAATTCCGTCCGTCCTGCCTGGTTGGCCACCCGGCTAATAACGACACGCTTTACGCTGTTATGGGGCGAACGGTGGTGCCCAATCAAAATGGATTCTGGCGATCTGTGAATGCCGGCGCAACCTGGTCTTTACTTGCAGACGGCGCCGCGCAGGGCCTGCCTGATCTCAAGAACCAAGGCGGTAAATCGGTAATGAGCATTTGCCGCGATCAGCCTAATTTCATGTATGCGATCTTCAGCAACGGCATCAGCGGGAACGACGAATTGCTGGGTTCCGACAGCGGCCTTTTCAAAAGCACCAACGGCGGATTAACCTGGAGCAACACCAACCTGCCCGATCAGTCCACCGGCGGTCTTTCGTTTTTCAACGGCCAAGGCATGTTCGATATTTATGTGGCCGTTCATCCCACGGATCCCAACAAAGTTTACGCAGGCGGAATTGACATTCTCAGAACAACCAATGGCGGCGCGCCATGGACTAATATCACGCTCGGATACAGCGCGCGGAAATTTCATCCCGATCAGCAGGCCTTTGCTTTCAATCCGCTTAATCCCAATACGATCTACATTGTCGGCGACGGCGGCGTAATGAAATCCTACAACGGCGGCCAGAGCTTCGTTGACCTCAACAACGATCTGCCGATCACACAATTTATCGGATTGGCCGTGAGCGCAAGCGACACCAATATCGTGCTGGCCGGTTCGCAGGATAACGGCACGGAACTTTTCACCGGTAACACGAACTGGGATCTGGTTGCCGAAGGTGACGGCGGATTCACAGAGATCGATCCCCTCAATCCCGACATTCAATACGGCCAGCGTTATCATGTTGCGCCGGAAAGTTTCTCCCAGATCAAGACCACAACCATGTGGGAATCTTTGAGTAATATCAATTCAGGGCTGAACGGGAACGACCGGTCGGAATTCTATGTACCCTACACGCTGGATGAGAATATCCCAACCCGTCTTTATCTCGGATCCTACCGAGTGTACCGTACAACGAACGGCGGCAGTTCCTGGACGGCGGTGAGCGGCGATCTTACCGACGGATTCCATACGATCACAGCGATTCGCGTAGCAAAGAACAATTCAGATTATGTTTGCGCAGGCACATTCGGCGGCCTTATTCATCTTTCGGTAAATGCGGGAACAAGTTGGTCCTCGATCACCGGATCTTCTCTTCCCGGACGGCCGATCGGTGATATCGTATTTGATCCTTCGGATGAGAATACGATCTATGCTGCTTTCCAGGGATTTGCGCTTTTGGGACAGCAGGATAATCAAGGCCATATATGGAAAACAACCAATGCGGGCAGTACATGGACCAACGTTTCCGGTGATCTGCCGGATATCCCGGTCAATGCGCTGGCGCTGAACCCTTACGATGCGCTCGATATCGTTGCCGGTACGGACGTCGGACTTTTCAGGACGACCGACGGCGGGATCACATGGCTGCCATTCAATAACGGATTCCCTTCCGGCGCTTTCGTCATGCGTCTGGTCGTGCAGCATGAGAGCGGAATGCTTTTCGCCTCCACCCACGGCCGCGGCGTTTTTAAAACAAAATTCTTCCAACATGCGCTGGCTGTTTCGCTGAACCCGCGGCGCCCGGCAGAAGCCCAAGCGGTCACGATAACGGCATCCGTACCCGATTTGAATTCAAATGTAACTCTCTTCTACGGAAAAAATGATCTGCTGTCAACGGACTCTGTAACCATGGCGTTTGACGGAATAAAATTCACAGGACAAATTCCATCTTCGGCTGTAACAGAAAAAGGCTTGTGGTACCGGATAAGAATAGAAAATTCGGTCACCGAATTCTATCCGTCAGAAACCGGCAGAACACATATCCCGGTCAGACTCGGTTCGTTAACTCTCAACGCACTAAGAGATAACAGCCTTTTCGCTCTCGGTTTGGCGCCGGATACGTGGAACACGTATTCTCTTCCTTTTGAATCCAAAATTGCCCTTACGAAGATCTTCGGTCAGCAGAGAACGAATAACGGGATACCAACAAATTGGGCGGCATACAGTTACGCTCAGACTCCCGTATCAAAATTAACGTTAGTATCCGGTGAGGCGTATGCTATTCAGCACACGTCGAATGTCCCGGTCGTTATCAATGCCGATTCAGGCTATACGATCGACGTAAATGCATTTGGCGCTTTTATCCTTAAACCCGGATGGAATCTGGTTCCGTGGCCGTTTGCCTTTTCTGCACAAGCCTCTGTTACCGATGCCGTAAAAATCGGATCGCTCTGGACCCTCTACGAAAATACCTGGGCACACAGTACCGAATTCCGTCCATTTGCGGGTTATGCAGTATATAATAAAACGGCTGGCAACATTGCGTTAGGCGACGTGTTAAGCTGGAATATCGCTGCAGCAAAACAAGCTTCTGCCATTTCGTCCATCCGGTTTAAATGTAAAGCAGGCCGTTTTGAGGATAATTTTAATTTCGCAGGAATGGTGGAAAATGCTTCGGATGAATTTGATAACTTCGACGAAGCCGAGCCTCCGGTCTTCGGAAAGAACCTATCTCTGTTTTTTTCGGACGGCTCCGAAGTGCAGACAAAATTGTCCTCTGACATCAAAGCCTCCAATTCCGAAGGGCATGTATGGAACATGCAAGTCGATAATTTGACCGATGAATCACTGATCACGCTTTCATGGGAAAAAGTCAACCTGCAAAGCGCCGTCAGCGCGGTATTGATCGACATTACACACCGCGTTTTTATTGACCTGAATGGATCCACGGACAGCTACACATTCAAAAATGAAAAGGAAAATACGTTCAAACTGGTGATGGGCGGCACGGCTTACGTACAAGATCAAACGGAGCAGATCAAAAAAAATCTTCCGTCTAAATTTTCTCTTAATCAGAATTATCCTAATCCGTTCAACCCGGACACATACATTCCCTTTGATCTGCCGCAGGGAAGCCGCGTGAAACTCCGTATCTTCAATATTCTCGGACAGGAAATACGGGCTTTAAAAGACGAATTCTTTCAGACTGGATCGTATGCAATTCCATGGGACGGAAAGGATCAGAGAGGCTTCAGTGTTGCGAGCGGGATTTACATATATCGGTTAGAAACCGGAAAGTTCATCCAAAGCAGAAAAATGTTATTGATAAAGTAGGCAAATGTGAGACGTAAAAGGCCAAACGAGGACCATTTATGAAGTTAAAGAGAATCTCATTCTCATTCATTCTTTTCATTCTTTTTTTTACCGGCTGCCAGAAAAACCCAGTGAGCAGTAATGAAGAGCCGCTGGAATTCCCTGATTTTCCTGAAACGCCTGAATAAAATCCTAAGTAATTTTAAATAAAAAAAGGCAGTCTCAAATTAGAAACTGCCTTTTTTATCAGAGAATTTAACCCTACTTCACTCTTTTGATCACGCCGTCTTTGATCTCGAAATTCCCGGGGCCTATCTTGAATACCGTTCGTTTTTTGGTCGTCGAGACGCCGGTCGCATTTTGTCCGGCGGAGGTCGTGTAGTCAAATAACGCATTGACCTCGGCGGTCAGATTGAGCGTTTGATTCATCTTGAGTACGGTATAGCCTTTTTCCGCCCAGGCCGTATTTTCGCCTGCCGTGACATCCTTGAATTGCTGTGAACGCGCAGCTGATTTATCGCCCATGGCCTTCCATTCATCGGCGGTGATCTTTTTGAGGTTCTTCAAGGCATCGGTACTATAGGTTTTATCCTGTGCAAACAACGATGCCGACATCATACATAAGAACAGTACGGCATAAAAACTTACTATGGTTTTCATTTTCTTCTCCATGTTTTCTTTTTTCAAATCTACTGACGGACGGCTTTAAAGTCAAATGGTAAATCGTTCGGAAAATTGATGATCCGAATCAAACAAAATCCGCCTTGATTTATGATACTATTTTTTTTATCATTGTTGAGACTTCTCTAACTGCACCTTAAAGGGCATTACCATGAAATTGCGCGTGGCCAGTATCACCGACCGCGGCCTCAATCCGAACCGTACCCATAATGAGGACAGTCTGCTTGTGGCCGATCCCCTGTTCATCGTGGCGGACGGACTTGGAGGCGAACTCGCAGGTGAAGTGGCGAGCCACATGACCATCGAAAAATTCAAGGATTTTTTTGAGGATGCGACGCGCGAGAACGGCTTGTCCCCTGCGGGTGAGCTCAAAGTTCTGGAGCGCGTGGTCAAAAGGGTCAATGCCGTCGTACACGAAGAAGCGCAAAAGCCCGAATTCCGCAACATGGGGTCCACTTTATCAATATTGTATTTCTACATGGGCGAGTCCCTGATCGGCCACGTCGGAGACAGTAAGATATTCCGCATGCGTGACGGCACGGTGGAACAATTGACACGCGACCAAAGCATCGTCCAGCAGATGATCGATAAAGGCGTGATCACACCGGAACAGGCGCGGCGTCATCCGATGCGCAACGTATTACTCAGCTGTATCGCGCACAAGCCCGATGTGGATGTTTTTACGAAAGAGGGAAATGTGCAGAGCGGGGATTTTTACTTGTTATGTTCGGACGGCGTGTCGGAATACGTAACGCAGGATAAGATCAAAGAACTCGGTTCAAGCGGCCTTTCACCGGAAGAAATATGCCAGTCTATCAAAGATGTCGTATACAACGGCGGCGCAATGGATAACCTCACCGCGATCGTTATTTTTGTTGACGCGCTCAACGGCGCTGCGAGCTAACCTTCCTTCTTCTTTTCCGCTATGATCTTCTTAAGCTGTTCGATATCGCTTAAAAGCTGTTTCTGTTTCTGGGACATTCGGTAAACATAATAAAATATCAAAACCCACACGACCGCAAAAGCTGCAAATAAATACGACATGTTTTCCATTTTCAACTCCGCTTTATTCCATTGGTTCGTAATTAAAAAATTGCCACAGATTCACAGATTCTGAAGGTTCTTGAGTGAAACGTCTCCCGCCTACGAACTTCCAATGAGAACATTTGTGTCATTCGTGGCTGAAGTGACCTTTCCAAGATCAGAACGACACGATAGTCGTTTCCGGCGGATAATACCGGGTGTACACAATATCGCTCAGCCGAATCGCTTCTTTACAATACGGATCTACTTTCGCTGAGGCCAGGGTTTCATCCAGCACGGCGATCGCCTCTTTCCACGTCTTGGTCCGGTTGATCGAACTGATGAATTCGTGATAATCCTTCGTATCGTTCTGGAATACGGCGTTCATGAATATCTTCTCGTCCTTCGGCGTGATCAGGGTCTGCAGAAGTACGAGCTGATCCGATTCTTTTAAAGCGCTCAATTTTATCGCGCTGGTATCGTCTGAAAAACTCTCTACTAATTCTTCTTTGATGAATTCGCCCGTCACATCCGACGCTTTCTCGATCTTTGGCGTCATGATCGGTTTTCGAACAGCTTCGGTATTGGATTTCGGCGTTTCGCTGACCGTCGGCGCTTTCAGCTGATCCGTAGATTCTTTTTTCGTTTTTTTGGCAATGATCTGGTTGATATCGATCAGCTCGCCGCTTTCGTCATTCTTCAATACTTTTTCTATGATGACGTCGGTCGTATCTTTTTTCTTTTCAACCGCCGGTTTTTCTATATCCGTTTTAACGGATCCGTAGACCGGTACGGCTTTCTTTTCTTTCAGGATATTGAACCTGTTGAGCACCTGGCGCAGACCGTAAATATTGATCTGCTCGCTGCCCAATTCTTTTTCGATATTCAGCGCCACTTCATAATCGCGCAGTGAACGGTCCACGAAAGCCTTCATGAGCAGATCGGTCCCGATACTGTTGGTGTCGCGACCCTGCAGATCGTTTATCTCCTTCATGATGAGCCCGCAAAGTTTCAAAACATTATCCAGGTTGCCCTGCCCGAAGAGACTCTGATTGATCTCGGCGATCAGCAGACGCAGTTGGCCTTTGGTAAGGTGCGTGATATTCTTGGCGTGGGCGTATTTCTCCAGCGCATCCGGATAATAACGGAATTTCTCGAATTCCCTGAACTTGATCACGATATCGGTCACACTTCGGGCGGAGGTGTCGCGGTACAACAGCTTTTCGACCGTCGCCAGCGGCATGATGATATATTCCAGCTTGACCAGCAGCGTGTCTTTAATGATCTTCTCGATATCGCTTTTAGGAATGAAGAAATTCTTCTTAAGCTCATCGACCAATTGATCGACGCTCTTGACCACGGAATCCGAAGTATACTGAACTTTTGAATCCTCGCCGGCCGAGAAAATACGCATCCGTTCCGACTTAAAGATCTCCTCGTATTTGAGCATGAAGATCTTCCGTATCACTTCGTCCGCATTTTTATGCGTCAGCTCGTAATACGACCACCGCGACTGCGAAGGATTGATCTTCAGCTGCAGTTGAGAGAGAACGGATTCTATGATGGCTTCAAACATAAGAACCTTTACTTGAGATGATCCTTTTGATTCATGATGAAATAAGACAGCGTTTCCAGCTCCATTGCCGTATTCTCCTGGCGGACAACCACATGATTCGGCAGATGAAGACGTTTGGGAGCGAAATTGAGTATCCCTTTAACGCCGGCTTTGCTGATCCGTTCGGATACGCTCTGAGCGAACTGCGCCGGAATGGCCATGATGGCTATTTCAATATTTTCGCGCTGGATCTCCGATTCGATCGATTCAATATCTTTGACAACCAATGATTTCAGTGTTTTCCCGATCTTCGCCGGGTCGCTGTCATATACCTGTTTGATGTGGAAGCCGTGCGCTTTGAATTCCGCGTAATCGATAAGCGCCGATCCGATATTACCGGCACCGATGATCGCCACGTTCCAGTGACGGGTCAGCCCCAGAATCACCGCAATATGGTTCTTAAGGTCCTGGGTATTGTAACCAAGACCGCGGCGCCCGAAATTACCAAAGAAAGAAAAATCCTTGCGGATCTGTGCCGACGTGACGCCTTCCAGTTTGGCAAGTTCTTCCGACGAAACGTGCTCCACGTCCTCTTTGATGAGTTCGTTCAGCGTGCGATAATATTTCGACAGCCGTTTGACCGTCGAGCCCGACACCCGGACTTCTTTCTTTTTTGCGGGTGCTTTTTTCGCTTTTTTCTTTGTCTTCATGATTTTACTCACCTTCATTTTCTGTAGCCTCATCTTCTTGAATACTCGTTATATCTGAAATTCGGTCATCTTCTTTAAGCTTAACCAGACGAACACCCTGCGTATTGCGTCCCATCGTCCGTATGTCGGCCATCTTAAGGCGGATGACCATACCGTTCTCGGTAATGATCATCAAATCCTCATTGTCCACAACCTCGCGAATGGCGATCATCTCGCCGGTTTTATCCGTCGCTTTCATGGTGATGATGCCTTTGCCGCCGCGGCGCGTGATACGGTATTCCTCAACTTCGCTGCGTTTGCCGTAGCCCATATCGGAAACGACCAGGATCGTTCCGTTCTCGCGTTTGAGCGCAACCATGCCGATGACGAAGTCTTTTTTATCAAGATGAATTCCTGTCACGCCGCGCGCCGAACGCCCCATTTCCCGAACATCGTCGCTCTTAAAACGTATAGCAATACCGTCTTTAGTCCCAAGAATGATATCTTGTTTGCCGTCGGTCAGCTTGGCTTCAACGAGATCGTCTTTGTTCTCGATGGTGATCGCAATGATGCCTCCTTTTCGTGGATTACTGAATTCAGACAGATTGGTCTTCTTGATCGTACCGTCTTTAGTCACCATGACAACGGCAAATTTTTCGTCGAATTCTTTGACATTGATGATCGCGCGAACGAGTTCATCCGACTGCTGTTCGATCATATTGGTGATGTGTTTGCCGCGCGCGGTCTTGCCTACTTGCGGAATTTCATACACCTTGAGCCAGTAGCAGCGGCCTTTGTTGGTGAAGAAAAGGATGTAATCGTGTGTCGAGGCGACAAAAAGATGCTCGATATAATCGTCGTCTTTGGTCGTTCCGCCCGAAACGCCCTGACCGCCGCGGCCCTGACGTCGATAGCCGCTCACAGGGAACCGTTTGATATAGCCCTGATGTGAAATGGTCACTACCATCTCTTCTTCGGCGATCGTATCTTCAAAGTCGATATCTTCAACTTCTTTTTTAAGGATCTCCGTACGGCGTTCGTCACCGAATACTTTTTTGATCTCCGCTAATTCGTCCTTAATGATCTGCATGCGCTTTTGGCGGCTCTTCAAAATGCCTTGCAGTTTTTCGATGAGTTTGATCACCTCTTTGTATTCGTTCTCGATCTTCTCAACTTCGAGATTGGTCAACCTCTGCAACTGCATTTTCAGGATCTCGGTCGCCTGGATCTCGGAAAGTTTGAATTTTTTCATCAAACCTTCCCTTGCCGTCTGCGGATCTTTGGCTTTTTTGATCAATGCGATCACCGCATCGATATTCTCCAGTGCGATCTTCAGACCTTCAAGGATATGCGCGCGTTTTTCGGCGGCTTCGAGTTCGAATTTCGTCCGGCGCAATACGACTTCGTGCCGGTGTTCGATAAAATACTCCAGCATCTGCTTCAGATTGAGCACCATTGGCCGGCCGTCGACGAGCGACAGCATGATGATGCCGAAGGTGGTCTGCATTTGCGTATGTTTGAAGAGATTGTTCATGATGACCTGCGCATTGGCGTCGCGTTTGAGTTCGATCACAATACGCATACCGTCGCGGTCGGATTCGTCGCGCAAAGCGCTGATGTCTTCGACCTTCTTCTCACGTACGAGATCCGAGATCTTCTCGATCAGGTTTGCTTTATTGACCTGATAAGGCAATTCAGTAATGATAATGCTTGCCCGCCCGTTTTTCGCCGTTTCGATCAACGCCCGCGCACGGACGACGATCTTGCCTTTACCGGTTTCATACGCTTCCTTGATTCCGGCCGTACCGTTGATAATACCCGCGGTCGGGAAATCAGGGCCTTTGATGTGCTTCATCAGATCTTTGATCGAGGCATCCGGGTTATCGATCAGCGCGGCACATCCGTCGACAACTTCGGTCAGACAATGCGGCGGGATATTCGTGGCCATACCGACCGCGATTCCGGCGGAACCGTTGATCAGCAGATTGGGAATAACCGCCGGCAATACCGACGGCATCTTCAAAGTTTCGTCGAAATTGGGGACAAAATCGACGGTATTCTTCTCGAGATCGCGCAGCATTTCCTCCGCGATACGCGAGATACGCACTTCCGTATAACGCATAGCCGCGGGCGAATCGCCGTCCACGGAACCGAAATTACCTTGCCCGTCGATGAGCGGATAACGCAGTGAGAACGGCTGCACCATGCGAACCATGGTGTCATACACGGCGCTGTCGCCGTGCGGATGGTACTTTCCTAAAACCTCTCCGACGATACGGGCGGATTTTTTATAAGGTTTATTATAAGCGAGGCCGAGTTCGTTCATCCCGAATAACACACGGCGGTGAACCGGTTTCAAGCCGTCCCGCACGTCCGGAATGGCGCGCGACACGATCACCGACATGGAATAGTCGATATAACAATCGCGCATTTCCTCTTCAATATTGACCGGCAGAATCTTTTCAATCGTTGACATTAATCCGTTTGCTCCTGTTAATAAGTTCTGTTCTAATTATTGACGCATTGCCCCGACTAGATATCCAGATTACGCACATACTTCGCGTTATCTTCGATGAATTTCCGGCGCGGTTCCACCGCATCGCCCATCAGCGTCGAAAAAACGTGATCGGCCGTAGCCGCATCTTCGATCGCAACCTGAAGCAGTACGCGTTTATCAGGGTCCATCGTCGTGCTCCAAAGTTGCTCAGGATTCATCTCACCAAGACCTTTGTACCGCTGTAAATTCACATCATCTTCTTTGGCGCCCCATTGTTTCAGCAGACTGTCTTTTTCTTCGTCGTCGAAAGCGTATTTTTCTTCTTTACCTTTCTTCAGACGATAGAGCGGCGGCTGTGCAATATAAAGGTTGCCGTTCTCGATCAAGGGACGCATGTGACGGAAGAAGAAGGTGAGCAGCAGAGTTCGGATATGCGCCCCGTCGACGTCGGCGTCGGTCATGATTATGACCTTTCCGTAACGCAGATTGGCGATATCAAAATCATCGGTTCCGATGCCCGTTCCCATAGCGCTCACGAGCGTAAGGATTTCATCGTTAGAAAGCATTTTATCGAGCCGTGCTTTTTCGACGTTCAGAATTTTCCCTTTCAGCGGAAGGATCGCCTGGAATTTGCGGTCGCGGCCTTGTTTCGCCGAACCGCCGGCGGAATCACCCTCGACAAGATAGATCTCGCAAAATTGCGGATCCGTGATCGAACAGTCGGCCAGTTTTCCCGGCAGGCCGGAATTTTCAAGCGCATTCTTGCGGCGTGTCAGATCACGCGCTTTACGCGCCGCTTCGCGCGCGCGCGCCGCCATCATGATCTTGTCAATGATCTGTTTCGAAATACCGGGATTCTTTTCCAGAAATTCACTCAGGCCGTCGCCAACCGCCGATTCGACGATCCCTTTGATCTCGCTGTTGCCGAGTTTGGTCTTGGTTTGACCTTCGAACTGCGGCTCGGCTACTTTTACGCTGATGATCGCAGTAAGTCCTTCGCGCGTATCGTCGCCGGTTATCGAGATGCCTTCTTTTTCTTTGATCAGGTTGTTTTTGGTCGCATAGTTATTCAGAGTACGGGTTAATGCCGTGCGAAAACCGGACAAATGTGTTCCGCCTTCCACCGTATTGATATTGTTCACGTAGCTGAATACGTTCTCATTATATGAATCGTTGTATTGGAATGCGATCTCGACCGGAGTTCCCTCTTTTTCAACGGAAATATAAACCGGTTTTTTCATGATCGACTGGCGCGTTTCATCCAGATATTTGACGAACTCAGAAATGCCGCCTTCGTAATGATATTCTTCTTTTTTCTTGTCGCGTTTGTCTTCCAGCGTGATCCGCAGATTGGAATTGAGGAAGGCCAGTTCGCGTAATCGTCCCGATAACGTTTCAAACGACCAGCTGATCTTTTTGAATATCGTTTTATCCGGAAGAAAGTCTACGGTGGTGCCGGTGTCTTTGGATTTTCCGATCTCAAGAACTTTGGAAACCGCTTTGCCTTCTTTATATTTCTGCTGATAGACTTTGCCGTTACGTCGCACCTGAACTTCGCACCATTCCGTAAGTGCGTTTACGACCGACGCGCCTACGCCGTGCAAACCGCCCGATACTTTGTAAGTGTTCTTGTCGAACTTACCGCCCGCGCCCAGCACGGTCATAACCACTTCCACAGCCGGTTTTTTTTCCGTCGGATGCATATCAACGGGGATACCGCGCCCGTTGTCCACGACGGTGATACTGTTGTCCTCATTGATCGAAACGTTGATCTCGGTACAATATCCCGCCATCGCTTCGTCAATGGAATTGTCCACGATCTCATACACGAGATGGTGAAGACCGCGCACGCTTACATCGCCGATATACATCGCCGGGCGACGGCGCACATGCTCTAATCCTTCCAGAACCTGGATATTCTCGGCGCCGTATTTATCTGCCTTTTTCGCTTCTTTTTCTGACACTGCCATTTGTAATTGATCCCTTTATTAATGAGTAAACATA
>CAZHUW010000051.1:0-18641 GCA_964535295.1 uncultured Bacteroidota bacterium | reverse complement strand
CCAGCAGATGCAACAACAAAAGGATGGAGAAGCATTATCGGAATCCGAAATGGAAATGATCAGCGACCAGATCTGGAATCAAATGGTCGAGGAGACCCTGCTGCGTAATTTCATTAAAAAAAACGGGATTGCGGTCAGTGACTCCGAAGTGGTCTTTCATTTACGTAATAACCCGCCAGATTTTCTGAAACAAAGCCCTTCCTTTCAGACGGACGGTAATTTTGATGTCAATAAATATGTTCAGGCATTGAATAATCCTGCGTATGCCAAAGAATGGGCCCAGATCGAAAATATCCTCCGGACGCAACTGCCGTATTCGAAACTCCAGCGAATGATAACGGTTTCTTCACACGTTACGGATGCGGAATTACGCCAGGAATATTCACGACGAAACCTGAAAGTGAACGGCCAACTTATTTTCTTTAGTCCGTCGGAATTTTCAACGAGTTCGATTGCGGTAACTGACGATGAACTGAAAACTTATTATGACAATCACATTGAAGAATACAAAGAACCTGAAAAAGCCAGGCTTGTTTATGTCAACTTCAGTGATGCGGCAACTCCGGATGATTCTGCCGAGGTGTTTGCGCGTTTGCAAGATGTCCGGAAGCAGATCAGCGAGGGAAAAGATTTTGCAGATCTGGCAAAGACCTACTCAATGGAGCCCGGCGCATCGAAAAGTGGCGGAGAATTGGGGTGGTTCACCCGCGGACGTATGGTCAAGGAATTTGAAGACGCGTGTTTTGGCGCAAAAAAAGGTGATATTTTAGGGCCTGTGACAACACAATTCGGATATCATATTATCAAGATCGAAGAAACCAGATTTAAAGACAAGAAGAAAAAATCCGAAGCCGATCAGCAAGACAGTGTAAAGGCTTCTCACATCTTAATCAAAATGGAAGCCAGTCCGGCAAGTATTGAAACCTTCCGCGAAAACGCGAACGGATTCTACGAAATGGCTAAAGAAAATGGATTTGATCAGGCGTTGGAAAAATTAGGATCCAAATTTAATTTAAAAGCGGACACAACCGCCGAAATGGTAAGCAATGAATTTGGTATGGTTGCAGGGTTCCCGGACCGAATGAAAAACATCGTCCGTTTTACTTTCAGTGACGACGTCGGTTCGACGGCAAAGCCGCATCGAACGAGTATCGGCTTTACTATTTTTAAAATATTAAACAGAACTAAAGCGGAAACAAAATCCTTTGAAGCAGTAAATGACAAGGTACGTAACTCAGTCCTTGATGAAAAACGTAAGGAAATGGCTTTTGCCAGAGCTCAGGAATTTCGTTCTAAAATGTCTACAATGGCTGATGTCAAGAAACTTGACACCACATACTACATAAGGGATCTCAACAATTTTACTATCAATAGCTCCATTCCCGGCGTCGGTCGTGATGCAAAGCTTGCCGGTGCGTTATTTAATACGCCGTTGTCCATTCTCAGTGAACCTATTAAAGGAACCCGCGGCGCTTACTTGGTACAGCTTTTTACGCGGGATGAATTCAGTGAAACAAAATATCAAGCTGCTCGCGATGAGTTGAAAAGGCAGATCATCAACACGAAGCAGCAACGCGCATACCGCGACTGGCTTGAGGCATATCGGAAAGGTGTGACGATCGAAGATTTTAGGGCAGATTTTAATTTATAGCTTATTCGATATGGCCGATCGAAGCGAGTGGACCGATGCGCCCATTGATAGTAAGGGCGAACAAAGCGAATATGACAAAGAAACTTCAGACATTACTTCGCTGGATGCCCCGCTCAAAGTCATTCTGTTTAATGACGATATCCACAGTTTCGACGAAGTGATCGCCCAATTGATCAAAGCTATCGGATGTACGTCGGCACGTGCCGAAGCCATCGCATGGGAAGTTCATACTACGGGGAAAGCTGTTTGTTATGAGGGGGACTTGGGGGAATGCCTCAGGGTCAGCGGAATACTTGAAGAAATAGGTTTACATACACAAATCGAGCCCTGAGGATCAGGGCTCTTTTTTTTGCTCTTCGGCCCATTTCATATGCACTTCATTATGTCCTTCGATCGGCTCTAAATGCGTCGTTATTTCCGTGACAACAGGGAATGATCTTGCGATCACCTGTTCAATAAGCGTTGCTTTTTCATGGGCCTCATAAATGGTGAGGTCTTTATGAAAAAGCAAATGAAATTCAATATGAAGTTTATTTCCCGCGTTTCGATGACGAACGTCATGATACACGATCGAATATTTTGATGTTTCCTTTTCCAAAATGGCTGTGATCTTATCATGAACTTCAGGATCGGCTTCATCCATAAGTCCGCCAACGGATTGCCGCATCAGTTTCCCTCCAGACCAAAGTATATTCAACGCCACCAATATCGCCACAATAGGATCGAATGGGAGCCATCCGGTAATCATAGTTAAGATCAGTCCAACAATAACCCCAAGGCTGGTCCAACTGTCAGTCAGAACGTGTTTTCCGTTTGCAACCAGAATTAGTGAGTTATTTTTTCGGCCTTTCCGAACCAAATACCATCCAAGTAAGCCGTTTACGACGGTTGCAATTACAATGAATGAGGTACCCGCTTCGATATTTTCTAAATATAAACCATGTATCCATTTCATGACGGCTTCATAAATAATATAAACCGCTGCCATGACAATCATAGCGCCTTCAAAACCTGCAGAAAAAAAACTGATCCGATCATGACCGTATAAATGGGATTTGTCAGCGGGTTTGGTGCTTAGCCATAAGCTGTAGGCCGCAAAAGCGACGGCAAAAACATGGACAACCGATTCGGCGGCATCCGAGAGAATGGCCGCAGACTGGGTAATATAAAACGCATAGATCTTCATGCAAAACATGGCGAGGCCGATCCCCAAGGACCAGCGCATAGCGGTCTTATTGTCGCTTATAGATTTTGATGCAACCGATTCCGGCAACACGCCGGTATTATCCTGGGGTTTATGAATGGGGGTTTCCATAGAAATCGCTAAGAGTAGTATTACTTCATGATCTGAATCATTGCTTCAGCTAAAATGTTTTCGAAATTTGATACGGTGTGGCGCATGCGGCGAATAACCGTTTCTTTCCCTAATACAGCGATCAAGTCGAAAAGTCCAGGACCCAGAGTCATACCTGAAATGGCCAAACGCGTAGGATGAATCAGCTCGCTCGCTTTGATGCCGTTCTCCTCCGCATAGCTTCTGAACACTTTTTCAATTTCATCATGCTGAAAAGCATCTAATGGTTCTAAACGATCGGCTAAATCCGCCAAATATTTTTTTGAAGCAGGCGTCATCCGTTTTTTTAAACCTTCCGGATCGTATGTTTCCGGGTCCTTGAAAAAATAAGAGGAAAACGACAGTAATTCGTGTATAAAATTAATACGTTCCTTCATAAGCCCGATTGCATTCATGACATATTGCCGGGGAAAATCGGAATAACCTGATTTTTCAAGATCGTCCTTGAGCATACTATAGATCTCTTCATTGGATTTGCGCCGGATATGCTGCGTATTGATCCAATTCAGTTTCTCAAGATTAAAAATAGCACCCGCTTTATGGATGCGTTCGATCGAGAACTCCTTGATCAGTTCATCCAAAGTGAATATCTCGCGTTCATCTCCCGGATTCCAGCCGAGAAGTGAAATGAAATTAACCACAGCTTCTTTTAAATAGCCTTTAGGTGGATACGCGCGCGCTTCCACATCTCCCTGACGTTTGCTCATTTTACTTCGATCCGAATTGAGCAATAAAGGCAAATGCGCAAATTGCGGGATGTCCCACCCGAAATATTGATATAAAAGGATATGTTTCGGCGTACTGGAAACCCATTCTTCACCGCGGATAACATGGGTTATTTTCATGTAATGGTCGTCGATGACGTTGGCCAAATGATAAGTAGGATAACCGTCCGATTTCATCAAAACCTGATCGTCAATATTGGTGCTGGTAAATTCAACATCACCCCGGATGAGATCGGTAAAATGAACCGTTGTGTTGTCCGGAACCTTCATGCGCAGGACATAAGGAACTTTATTATCCAGATTTTTTCGAAGCTCCTCTGCCGATAATCTTAAACATGTGCGGTCGTATTTTGGCGGCATCTTGGACTTTTCCTGAAATTTACGCATCTGGTCCAGGCGTTCGGACGTGCAAAAACAATGATAGGCTTTCCCTTCATCCAAAAGTTTCTGGGCATGTTGCGCGTACATATCCAATCTCTGGGACTGATAATACGGGCCGTAGGGTCCTTCTTTCCCGGGTCCTTCATCGATCTCAATACCGGCCCAATTCAGCATTTGGACAAAATCCTCGACAGCGCCTTCAACGAAACGGGCGCGATCGGTATCTTCCACACGTAAAATGAATTTTCCGCCGTGATGACGCGCAAACAAATAATTGTATAAGGCTGTGCGCAATCCGCCGATATGCAAAAAACCGGTAGGGCTTGGGGCGTATCGAACTCTTACTGTATCCGTCATGAGGCTCCTGTTACAATAGTTCCTGTATCTTCTTTATAATGTTTTTAGCGACATTTTCTTTAGACATAAGAGGTAGCTTTTGCGTATTTTTTTCATCGATGATAGTAACCGCATTGGTGTCCGTATTGAAGCCGGCACCTTTTTCGTTTGGATTGTTGAGAACGATGAAATCCAAATTCTTGTCTTTTAATTTCTTCATAGCGTTGATCGTATCGTTTTCAGTTTCTAATGCGAATCCGACGACGATCCTTTTACCTTTGTTTTGTGAAATGCCGCCTAGAATATCTTTGGTTCTTTTTAGTTCGAGAACCAATCCATCTCTTTTTTTTATCTTTTGATCTTCTTTTTTAGCAGGAGTAAAATCGGCCACAGCCGCAGCCATGATGATGACGTCATGATCCGAAATATTATCATCAACGGCCTTAGCCATATCTTCTGCGGAAATAACGGCGATGGTACTGATACCTGGCGGCGGAGGAAAGTGAGTGGGGCCGGAGATCAACGTAACTTCTGCGCCCTGCATAGCGGCTTCTTTTGCAATTGCATAACCCATTTTACCTGATGAATGATTGGATAGGATCCGAACGGGGTCCAAGGCCTCATGAGTTGGGCCGGCCGTTACAAGCACTCTCTTATTAATAAGCATTTCGTCGCCGCCGAGGAGCAATTTTTCAACTCGCCATATGATCTTGTCCAAATCGGCTAATCGTCCAATGCCTTCATAACCTTCAGCAAGAAAACCCGTTTCGGGTTCGATGATTCCGTAATTAAATTCACGTAGAGTCCGGATATTCTTCTGAACAATGGGATTCAGGTACATTTTATCATTCATTGCAAGAGCTATGAGAACGGGTTTCGGGCATGCCATTACGACCGTCGACAATATCTCGTCGGCGATCCCGTTGGCAATCTTCCCGACCATGTTACCTCCTGCGGGTGCGATGAGAAAAACGTCGGGCCAATTCGCAAGATCGATATGATGGGTACCCGTCATTTCCCCTTTGGCAGAATCGTAGGGTGGGAAGGTCTCAGTGGTCACTTTGTTCTTTGATAGTGTTTCCAGCGTCAGCGGAGAAATAAATTCAGCAGCATGGCGGGTCATGATCACGCGAACGTCAGCGCCGTTTTTAATAAAATGTCTTACCAGTTCACATACTTTATAACAAGCAATTCCACCTGTCATTCCGATCAGGATTTTCTTTCCGCTGTATTTCAAGTCGCCTGTTTCCATATTACCGACCCTGCTTAAAATAAGAAATTCCAAATCGCAAACTTCATGGATAAAGTTTGAAATTTGGAATTGTAACGAGAAGACACAATTACAGAGAGCTATTTTTCTTCTTTATCCAGGTACTCGTGGTCGATTTTGTGATCCAACATCTCTTTTAATGAGGTTGCAACCGGCTTAGGCAGCTTCTCAATATCGAGGATGTCTTCACGGCTAATGCGGGGCGTCTCGTCGTCCTCCGTGTCTTCGCCTTCCATTAAGGTGCGAACCTGTATCATCTGCTCGTCATTGATCTGACGGGCGCGGCGAGCGGCTATGATCACCGCTTCATAAACGTTCTCGATCTTTTCATCCAGTTTTTCAAAAGGAAATGCTTTGACAGGCATGAAGATCTCTCCTTGGAGTTTATATAAAATAAAAAGTCATTCTCTAAACGGGCTGCAAATATATGGTATTTGACCTCCCAAAGCAATAGTTTTTTTAAACATAACTCTCAACCGGCGGACAGCTGCATATAAGGTTTCTGTCGCCGTGTGCATCGTTGACCCTTCCCACGCTGGCCCAGAATTTATTGGTTCGCAGGAACGGCAGAGGATAGGCCGCTTTTTCTCTCGAATAAGGATGCTGCCAGTCCTCTGCAACCAGGGTCTCGATCGTATGCGGCGCATGTTTCAGTACGTTATTTTCTTTATCAGCGGTTCCATTTTCGATCTCTTCTATTTCTTTGCGAATGGCAATCATTGCATCACAAAACCGGTCGAGTTCCTGTTTAGGTTCGCTTTCCGTTGGCTCGACCATCAAAGTACCCGGGACCGGGAAAGAGACGGTCGGTGCATGAAATCCGTAATCCATGAGGCGTTTGGCTATATCGATCACTTCCACATTTGCCGTCGTTTTAAAAACGCGCGTATCGAGTATCATTTCATGTGCGCAGCGGCCGTTCGTTCCGGAGTAAAGCGCCTCGTAGTGGCCGTGAAGTTTAGACTTAATATAATTTGCGTTCAAAATTGCATATTTGGTAGCGTCTGTTAAGCCGTCCGGGCCCATTAATCTAATGTAGATGTAGGATATCAGCAAAATACTGGCACTGCCCCAAGGCGCAGCTGAAACGGCCGTAATGCGTTTATTTCCCCCGGTCTTGATGACGCTGTGACCGGGTAAGAAAGGCGCCAGATGACGAGCGACGCAAATGGGGCCCATTCCGGGTCCACCGCCGCCGTGCGGGATACAGAATGTTTTATGTAAATTCAAATGGCAGACATCCGCGCCGATCATTGCCGGGCTGGTCAAGCCAACCTGCGCATTCATATTTGCGCCGTCCATATAAACCTGGCCGCCATTCTGATGGATGATTGCGCACATTTCTTTGATACTCTCCTCAAAAACGCCGTGCGTTGAAGGATAAGTTACCATCAGAGCGGCTAAACGGTCTTTATACTGTTCGGCTTTTGCTTTTAGATCGGGCAGGTCAATATTCCCGTGATCGTCGCATTTTACCACGACCACCTGCATACCCGCCATCACGGCGCTTGCAGGATTAGTGCCGTGTGCCGAAGAAGGTATCAGCGTTACATCCCGGTGGGATTGTTTGATACTCTTCAAATATTCTCTAATTACCAAAAGTCCGGTATATTCACCCTGTGCGCCGGCATTAGGCTGAAGCGACGTAGCGGCAAACCCGGTTATCGCATTTAGATAGCTTTCCAATTCTTTAAAGATTTGCTGATAACCTGCGGCCTGGTCGACCGGAGCGAACGGGTGAATATCGCCAAATTCCGGCCATGTAACAGGGATCATTTCCGTCGTTGCATTGAGTTTCATCGTACAGGATCCGAGCGGTATCATCGAGTTGGCCAGCGAAAGGTCTTTATTCTCAAGCGATTTGATATAACGCAGCATGTCGGTTTCCGAATGATGCGAGTTAAATACAGGATGCCGGAGGTAGGGCGATGTTCTGTTTAAATTAGAAGGTAAGGAATGCTTGGATGACAGATGTACGGAAGGGGCTGAAACTCCTTTAACCTTTGCAAACATTGCCGCTATTTCTTTGACATCATTTTCTGATGTTGTTTCATCCACAGAAATACCTACGTTCAATCCGTCGATGTATCTCAAATTGATCTTTACTGACACAGCGTACTTCTTAAGTTTGTTCATCTGCGAAGGGCTGTTCAATTGAACTTTGAGCGTATCGAAAAAATATTTATTAAGTGTTTTAAACCCGAGTTTCTTCAAAGTTGAACCCAACGTAGCGGCGAGATGATTAACGCGCAACGCTATGTTTTTGATCCCTTCAGGGCCGTGGTATACGGCATACATGCCGGCCATATTGGCCAGAAGGACCTGCGCAGTACAGATGTTGCTGGTTGCTTTTTCTCGGCGAATGTGTTGTTCGCGTGTCTGTAGTGCCATACGTAATGCTCGTTTTCCGTGCGCATCGATGCTCACGCCGATGATGCGGCCGGGCATTTTCCTTTTGAAATCATCTTTGGTTGAAAAATATCCCGCATGAGGTCCGCCGTATCCCATCGGAATTCCGAACCGCTGTGAAGAACCTACAACAACATCGGCGCCCCATTCCCCGGGAGGAGTTAAGAGGGCTAGGCTCAAGAGATCGGCCGCAACGACAACAAATCCTTTATTGTCATGAATCTGCATGCAAAAATCTTTATAGTCATATATCTCGCCGTCACAGGCCGGGTATTGAATCAGCGCGCCGAAAAATTCAGATGTGTGTGAAAAAGTTTTGTGATCGCCTGTCACGATCTCAATTCCCAGAGGATGAGCGCGTGTTTTCAATACATCGATCGTTTGCGGAAAACATTCCTGCGAGACAAAGAATTTGTTCCCGTGCCCATCGGGTTTTGATGCGTGGAACATATGCATAGCTTCCGCAGCGGCAGTGCCTTCGTCAAGCAGCGATGCATTGGAAACGGGGAGACCCGTCAGATCGGAAATCATCGTTTGGTAATTCAACAAGGCCTCGAGCCTGCCCTGGGCGATCTCCGCCTGGTAAGGTGTGTACTGGGTATACCAGCTGGGATTTTCAAGAATGTTTCTCAAGATCACCGTGGGTGTAATACATCCGTAATAACCCATACCGATATAGGATTTAAAAACCTCGTTTTTAGATGCAATACTCCGTACTTCATTTAAGATCTCGCGCTCGGAAATGGCCGCAGGGAGCTTCAAGTTTTTTGTGAGACGGATCTGTTTGGGTACGGTCTGATCGATGAGTTCCTCAAGGGAACTAACACCTATCGCCTTCAGCATATCATGGGTTTCATCCTGATTGGGTCCAAGATGCCGGGATACGAAATGGTCATCAAAAGTCGTATTCATACTGATTCTATACTCCTATCATTTGAAGCTTAATTAATTTGAGTTACGCCGAAGACCCGGTTACCGCCCTGCATTTTAGCCTGATCGATGGACGAATTCAGCGCTTGGATCAAGTCGGCTTCGGTCTTGATCCAATCATGAGATAAAGCCGCGACGGAAATACTTGCCGTCAACCGGATCGTTTTATCGGACAATGAATTCCATATATTCTCGGGAACAAGATCTTCATAAACCGGAAAAGGATAAGCGGCAATGGATTCGAATATCATTTTAGACTTCGTGAGCGCATTATCTTCCGGCGTGTGAGTAAAAATAATGGCGAATTTACCTCCGTCGAACCGCGTCACAACGTCGGAATTACGAACGCTGTTTACGAGTAAACTTGCCAATTCTTTCAACACCACGTCGCCCTGCTGTGCACTGAACCGTTCATTGACTTGACCGTAACGATCAATATCGATGATTGCAGCGCTGGATTCGTGTTTATAACGTTTTACGGCGCTGATCTCTTTCTCGATCCTTTGATGAAAATATTTTCTGTTGTATAATGATGTCAGCGGATCGGTGATCGTTAAGGAAATCAAAAAATCGTTCTTTTCAGCCAATTGGGAGTTCACCTTTTTAAGCTCTTCATTGGAGGAATTCAATTCAGCTTTCAGACGATCGAGTTTCTGAACTTCACTGAGCAATTCGTCATAAAGTTTTTTATTGCGCAGCAGGACCTTGATCTTCATCATCAGTTCTTTAGGGTCGTAAGGCTGGATGATATATTCGTCTCCGCCCTTTTCAAAACCATGGACCTGATCGACCATTTCTTTGAGATTGGCCGTAACAAAAACGATAGGGACGTGTTTTTCAAATTGCCGGATAGATTCACAGATTTGAAATCCGTCAATACCCGGTAGGCGAACATCGAGCAGGATTAGGTCAGGTTTTATGGATTGAACAAGTTGAAGAGAAGAGGGGCCGTCATGAGCCTCAAAAAACTGATATTCCGGCTTCTGCAGTGTTTTCTGAAGCGAATAGCGGTTATGTTCATTGTCATCAACGATGAGGATTTTATACTGATGGCTCATTCGAAGCTTACTGCATGTCCTTTTGCAAAATCAGGTGGATTTGTTCCAGAAGTTTCTCACGTGAAAACATGCTTTTCTGGAACACATAACAATGATTGCCGGTCAACTTTTTCTGATCATCCTGCGTTAATAATTTTCCGGTCAGTACCAGAACAGGCATTTTTTCCGTCAAAGTATCACTTTGGAGGTTTTTTAGAACGGCAAATCCGTCGATCTGCGGCATCAGGAGGTCCAAAATTACAAGGTCATAATGTTTCCGTTTTGCCAGTTGGATCGCCATTTCTCCGCTGGTGGCTACTTCCGATATAAAATCATCGCTTTCCAGAATCTCTTCAACCAACTCGGCCTGTGAAAGATCGTCATCAACGATCAGAATTTTTTTTAATCCGCGTTCCTCGCTAAGCTTGTTAAGTCTTTTCAGAAGCATATCCTGAGCCACAGGCTTAACAATATAATCTGATGTGCCGAGACTGTACCCCAATTTTTTATTATCGATCATAGATATAATCGCAACCGGGATATCTTTTGTCTGGGGTGTTCGCTTGAGTTCCTGTAGGATTTCCCATCCGTCCTTCTTTGGCATCATGATATCCAACGTGATCACATCGGGATTGTATTTGATCGCTCTTTCAATAACCGTTTCACTTTTATTGATAGCGATCATTTGATAATTGCCTTCCGTGATATATTTATTGATGACGTATAAAAATTCATTATCGTCATCCACGACCATGATCGTCTTTTTTGTCGGGTCGATCACGATTTCCTGCTCGGCAGGTAATTCCTTTTCAGCTTTTTCCTTTGAGATCATGCCTGCGATCTCTTTATCTGACCATAGCGATGAAGGATCCGTACCGCGGCGCTTGGCAGGGAGAATAAACTTAAAAGTGGAGCCTTTACCTAATGCGCTCTCTACGCTGATCTTTCCGCCGAGTAATTCGACCAGCCGTTTTGTAACGGCCAAACCTAATCCGGTTCCGCCGTATTTGCGTGTAGCCGAGCCGTCAAGCTGCCTGAACGGATCGAAAATGGTCTCAAAATTGGACGGGTCAATACCGATGCCTGTGTCTTTGACGGCATACTCCAGTACATCATCGAATTTGGTACGTTTTACCTGAAGAGTAACATTGCCTTTAGGTGTAAATTTGATGGCATTCGAGATCAGGTTGAGCAATACCTGTTTCAGTTTATTCTCATCTGTGCTGTGAATATCGATACCTTCTTCAACTTCGATATGAAATTCCAGATCTGTTTCTTTCAGCATCGGCATAATGGTCATGCGCAAAGATTCGGTGAAATCGTGAACGGCGTATTCCGCGTTGAAAATATCCATGCGTCCTGAATCGATCTTGGAGAGATCCAGGATATCATTGATGAGCCGTAAAAGGTTTTTTCCGCTTTTTTCAATGATCTTCAGCTGTTTTTCCTGTTCTTCATTGAGGTCGCCGTCCATGCGTGCAAGAAGGATACTGGACAGAGCCAGGATCGAGTTAAGCGGCGTGCGCAATTCGTGACTCATATTGGACAAAAACTCTGATTTAAGGCGATTAGCTTCCGTTACACTCTTGTTCAATTCCTCTACTTCGCGGTATGCTTTATTCAGGTCCTGGTTCTTTTTCTCAAAATCGAATTTTCTTTTTTCCATATCCCGCGAAGCGTGCTCAACGGACTTCTGATTTTGAATAAAATCAGTGCGATCTCGTATCACCCATAGTTTTCCGGACAACTCACCGGCGGCGTTTTTAATCGGGACTACCTGGCATTGTGCGTATTTCACATCCGCATGAGAAAACTCAATATCTTCGCAACACGTGAAATCGGGACCGTTTTCGGTAATGATCTTTTGATAAAAATAGGCGGGAATGAGTTCTTTTAACTGCTTGAAGAAATCGTTTTCATGGAGAAGGGGGATCAAAGTATCCCAACGGAGAAGAGAAATAAACTTCTTGTTATATCGTAACACGCGGCCATTCACATCCGCAATCATTACGGCGTCCGGCAAATTTTGGATCAAAGTTTCAAAAACAAAATTATCCGACACAACCTCTCCGGGGCTGCTTTCTTTGAGGTGAGGTTTCTTAGCGACAGGCTTCCCGGTTGATTTCTTGTGGGTTGCCGACGCAGAGGATAATTTCTTTTTGGCCATTGCGTTACGATTTTCCGGCAAAACGCTGTTTCCGGCTAATGCGCTGTAGTTTCTTTGTATTTTTGAACGGTTAATAAATTTACCTTTGCCGACGCATCAGTAATTTTCATTTTGATGATCCAGCCCTCCCCGTACGGGTCAGAATTAATCACTTCCGGGGAATCTGTGAGCTTGGGATTAACGGCGGTGACCTCACCGGTCAGCGGGCCGTAAAGATCGCTTACGGTTTTTACCGCTTCGATGGACCCGAAAGGCTGACCGGCCTGGATCTTTCGACCGATCTCGGGTGTTTCGACAAAAATAATATCGCCTAATTCCGACTGTGCATAATCGCTGATACCAACCAGGGCCTCGTCACCGCTGATTTTGACCCATTCATGACTGGCGCTGTAAAGTAAATCTTCAGGGAAATTCATGTGTATAGTCTCCTTCTAAAGTATAGGGCGTGAGAACCGCATGCGTGCGGTCTTTCAGTTTTTGAGGCGTTTTCAAAAACGCGGGTTAAAATAATAAGAACGAAGCAGAGTTTCAATAAAATATAGGGATAATTTCTATCCGACCATCTGACTGCTCCAAACGTAAAGACGTTTTAATTCTAAAATTTTTCGATCAACTTTTGCATCGGTCGGATTTTTTACTTTGAGCATTTTACAAACTTTATAGGCGGTGCCGAATTGACCTCGTGCCGCGAGCTTTTCTACGAGTTCGGGTGTGGCATCCTGCGGACTTACTTCTTCTTCTTCTTCAAATGTCTCGCCGTATCCTTCCTCTGCCTCTTCGGTCGTTTCTGCAGGTGCTTGCGAGAGAACCGGCTTCACTTCTTCTTTTTGCAAAACGGGTTCGATCTTCATCGCCGAAGGTTCGACTGTCTTTTCCGCGATTTTTTCTTCGACCGTTTTAGCTCCAACGGTTTTTGTCTCGACATCCGGCTTCTTCAGAGTAATTTCTTCAAAATCCTCAGGTGGTTCTAAGTCCGCAAGCGCTTCTGTTTTCTCCGTTTCTGATGCTGCAGAAAGGTATTCTTCATATTTCATAACGGGTTCTTCTGCAACAGTGTCCCATAGTGAATCCGCGGACCCGCCTTCGACGTCGAATAATAACGCGAACGTATTGAAATCAATGATTTCATCTGACCCGTCGAGATACTCTGAAAAACCGGTAACACTTACAGGTATCCCATCGTCAAATTCTGTTTCCAGGCTTGCTTCTACTATATCCCGCTCGTCGTCTAAATTTTGGACATAGTCAAGATAGGTTATCGGTTCTTCGGATTCAAAAGCACCCTCAAGACCGGATATCTCTTCCGGCAAGGTGCTTTTCAGAATGCGTGTTGCTCTGTCTTCAGTCTCCTCTTCCGTTGAGGCTTCATGTTCTTCCTGGAACAAAGCTTCCAACAGTTCGTCTTCATTGGTCAATATATCCAAGTAGTCTTTGTAAGAGATCTCTATTTCTGAGAGAGCCGCTTCTTGTTCTGCAGCAGATAGAAGCTCCTCTTCTTCTTTTGCCATGGACTCGTCAATGTGTTCCTCAAAGGATGTGAAAGGCTTTGTCTCTGCTTCTGTTTTCTCGCCCTTTGCCGGTTTGGAACCGCTATCTTTCGCGGTGAAATCCATATCAAATGCGGAGTCGGTTTTTGCAAAGACATCGTCCTCTTTCGGAGCTTGAACTTTGGATACGGAACGAACCCCTTTCTCAATCAATTTCTGATCAAGCAATGAGCGTTCAAGTATGAGCGCTTTCCCCGCTTTTTGCAGGTCCAGCCGTTTCTTATACTGGTCAAAGGACACTTCATCATCATCATAGAAGTACATGACCCCATTCTCATCGGTATAGGCCGGAGAAAATTCACCGGGCCTTTCTTCCGGCTTGACTTGTTCCACGGGTTTGGCGGCAACCGGCTCGATGATTTTTGGTTTCATTTCAACCGGTTTCAAATCGATCTTATCTTCGGCCGGTTGAATGGCATCTTCAATGAAAGAATCGAGTTTGGATACCTCTTGAGACTGAGCAACTTTAACAGCCGGTGTTTCAACGGTAGCAGGCTGAACCTTATCTGCGGGTTTTTCGACCGCAGTAGGTTTCGGCACGATTTTTTTTGCAACCGGTTTAATCTCCTCTTCTTCTTCCTCCTCGGTTCTTGATTCCTTGATCTTCTGATATTTATCTTTCAGATCTACCAGTGTTTGAATGATCTGACGGTTGATGGGGTCGAATCGCAGAGCGATTCGGTAATGAGAAACCGTTCCGGCGACGTCATCCTCTTCAAGGGAAAGGTCGCCAAGAAGTTTGTGCCCGGCCAAACTTGCCGGATTGGAAACAAGGAAATCCTGCAGGACCTCGCGTGCTTTCTTCTTATTGCCACTCAGATAATACGATTTTGCAAGCACCAGTGTTCCGGTATCGTATTGAGGGTGAAGTTTGAGGCCTTTTTCGCAGAGCGTGATCGCATGATCAAAATCGCCAATTCCCAGATAAGCATCGGCCAACTGCGCAAAACGAATACTTTCGGGTTCGGTAGCCAAACGCGTTTCAATTTGTTGGATTTGCGATATCAGATTGATCTCAGCCAGGATCTCCTGGTTGCTAATCACAGCCGGTACAGAAGCTTTATTTTCTCGTGCCATAAACGACCCATCCGGTTAGTTGCGGCTTTCATAAACGTGTTTGAGAGAAAGGAACGTGACCATAGAAAACCCGATCAGCGTCCAGAAATTAAAAAATATCATCCCGATGAAATTGGATTTGGCCGTCATGTAATTGTGAATGCCTACATACGACGACCAGACCACATACATGATCATCAATACTTCAAGAAAAACGAGTTTATCAATTTTAATGGCATATTTTTTTTGTTCGCGGCTGCCCGGGCCCTGCTGGAGAAAACCTAATTTAGGCGTACGAATGAATGCCGACTTTATATCGAAAAAACCTTCGAGCACGGCTTTGGCGTTACTCAATGAAAGCCCGATGCTGCCCATCATGAAGACCGGGAACAGCAGCATCCTTTTTTTCCAATTGGGGTTGATCATTTTTTCGGAATAAAAATAAAATATGAACAAACCGACGATCGTGAGTACGAATACCATCATAATATCCAGAATAATATTAAATCGCCCGTTTTCATTATGCAGGAAAAGGACCGATGAATTCAAAAGGCAAGATGCTACTACGAAAATGTAAGAGAAATTACTGGTCAAGTGGAACAAAGACTGGATCTTGACCCAGAGCGACAATTCTGATTTCAGTATCTTTGGCACCAGTTTCTTAGCCGTCTCAACGGAACCTTTGGTCCAGCGGAATTGCTGGGACTTGAGCGCATTGATTTCAACCGGTAGTTCGCCCGGAGAAACCACGTCGTTCAGAAAAACAAAATTCCATCCTTTAAGCTGGGCACGGTAACTGAGATCGAGATCTTCGGTCAGCGTATCGTCGTGCCAGTTGCCGGCGTCATGAATACATGATTTCTTCCATACGCCACCGGTGCCGTTGAAGTTGATGAAGAAGCCGGCGCGGTTCCGTGCGAGCTGTTGGATTACAAAGTGACCGTTTAATCCAATGGATTGACTTTGTGTCAGGATCGAATAATCCTCATTCAAGTGACCCCAACGCGTTTGTACCATGCCGATCTTAGGGTTGGCGAAATAGGGGATCGTGTTTTTCAGAAAATTCTCATCCGGAATAAAATCCGCATCAAATATCGCGATGTAATCGCCTTGTGCGCTTTCAAGCGCTTCACGAAGCGCACCGGCCTTGTATCCCGTCCGGTCCGTCCGGTGCAACAGTTTCACCGGGTAACCCTGAGAAGCTAATTTATCAACCAGCGCGGTGGTCAGTTTAAGCGTATCATCGGTCGAATCGTCCAGGACCTGGACCTCCAGTTTTTCTTTGGGCCAATTCAGTTTACAGGTCGAGAGGATCAGTCTTTCTGCAACATTCTGTTCGTTGTAGATAGGTAGCTGCACCGTTACCTTTGGCCAATTCTGTACCGGAATTTTTTCCAATTCCAGCCGCCCAAGATTATTTTTATGACGATGTTTCAGAAAATAATAGATCATCACAAAATTATGCGTACTGAATAAGAACAATACAAACATACAAAAAAGATAGGCGTAGAATAAAAGCGCACCGCCGTCGAGGGAAAGAAGCATAAAGATCCTTGGGTTTTTATAATAGAGTTTAGGGTTTTAAAATATCTCCGGTTTGGGTTTACCAGTCCGATACTACTTTGTTTATAACATTCTGGGTTATCATTTTTACCGCCTCGTCAATGCCTTCGTTTCTGCGTTTGCTGCCTTGCAGGGAATACCGGCCCCAGCCGGAAATCGTTTCTTCCCAAACGGTTTTCTTTTCTTTTTTATTTTCAAACCGTACCGTTGCAGTGATCGTGATCTTGTAATCGGTGGTTGAAAAATCAGAACCGGATCCTTCAAAAGAAAAAGCAACGTCTTCGATCTTTGTGATCTTGCCGGTGATCACGGCATCAGCCAGTTTCAGATCGGCGATCTTAAAATTATTATCGTCGATGATCGATCGCACAAGTTCGTTAGTTACACGCTCGCGTATGCCGGGTTCGGAGGTAATGTTGTCAAAAACCGGTACGGCAACGGTCTTCATTCCGCCAAGATTGGCGCCGGTGAAGGAATACGTACAACCGGAATACACGGCTATCAAAAGCAAAAGCGTTTCTAGAGTCCGGTATTTCAAAATTCTTGTCATAAACCAATTCACAGATCCAGATCGTATTCTTTGATTTTACGGTACAAAGTGCGTTCGGATAATCCGAGTACTTTGGCGGCCATGCTCCGTTTCCCGTCAAATTTTTTCAACGCTTTGATAATGAGCTCTTTCTCTGCTTCTCCGACATCCATTGTGTCGCGTTCCGATTCGTCCACGTTATAAACCTCCGGTTCGACCACTTTGCTGTCCGAAATCTTTTTGTCAAAGATCATCGGTGATGCCGAATGTCCCGGAATGCCGGTCTGCGCCGTGCTGAATTTTGCCGCGAGAAAAAGCTTGATATCGGTAATATCCTGCTTGAGTGACAGTAGCGTCCGGTATAACAATTCCCGCTCCGCCTGCTCCGGAGATAAATGCGTAGTTACAGGTAAATGTGCATCGTCCGGTTCGCCATCATCGATCGCATCGATATCTTTGAAGTTCTGCAGGTTATTTCCGACGTCTGCTGCGCCAACCGTTTCACCGCGTTTAAGGGTGATAAGGCTTTCCACAAAATTTTTTAATTCTCTCACGTTACCCGGCCAACGGTAATCGATCATCATCTGCATCGCTTCCTGCGAAAATCCTTTGAAAGTTCCCTGCGTCTGCTCGCTGAAGTCGCGGATGAAAGCCTGAATCAGCGTTGGGATATCCTCTTTTCGAGCACGCAAAGGCGGCAGATTGAGCGTGATAGCTTTAAGACGGTAGTACAGATCTTTACGAAATTCACCACGCCGGACCATTTGTTCCAGATTTCGGTTCGTCGCGGCGATAACACGCACATCACATTTTTTTACCATTGAGCCGCCGACTTTGAGAAATTCACCGGATTCCAGAACACGGAGAAGTTTCACTTGGGTAGCGAGCGGCATATCGCCGATCTCATCCAGAAAAATCGTACCGCCGTTGGCCGTCTCAAAATACCCTTTTCGTTCCGATACGGCGCCCGTAAAAGCGCCCCGTTCATGGCCGAACAGCTCGCTCTCCAATATCCCCTCCGCGATCGCTCCGCTATTTACGATGACAAGCGGGCGAACCCGTCTGCGGCTGAGCTGGTGGATCGCTTTTGCGGCAACGTCTTTGCCAGTACCGCTCTCGCCGATGATGAGCACCGCAACGTCGGAAGGCGCTATCTTACAAATATCACGCACTACGGATCGGATCAACGCCGAACGCCCGATCAGCCCTATATTCGCGGCAATATCATCCAGGTTCTTTTCGATCTCGCCTTCGTTGTTGGCCAATATGAAATTTCTAAGATTCTCGGCCTGTGTCGGGGTCTGGTTCATTCCTTCACTTACGGATTATTTCTAATATCTCATTGGCCGCTCGGTCGATCGTATCATTGATTACCACATGATCAAAGAAATGGGCTTTATCCATTTCTTCCGCCACCCGCGCAAGGCGAATTTTAAGGTTTTCTTCCGTTTCAGTTCCTCCCGCCATGAGGCGTTTTTTCAGTTCTTCCATGGACGGCGGCTTGATGAAGATCAATACAGATTGATCCGGAAAATTTTTCTTAACAGTTAAAGCTCCGTTGACATCAATATCCATGATTACATTGGATCCGACTTTCAGATCGGGTTCAACCGCCATACGTAAAGTGCCGTAATAATTCCCAAAATGATGGTCGTATTCAATAAAATCATTATGTTCGATATGGTC
>CAZHUW010000050.1:11760-18682 GCA_964535295.1 uncultured Bacteroidota bacterium | reverse complement strand
CAACCAAACCTTCTCCTTTTTCACTTCCGCAGGTACCGATCCATTTGTATGAGCTATCATCGATGGCGATACATCGAACTTGATTATCCACAAGCCCGGAATTCGATGGAGAATAAGTCTTCCATGTAGTGTCATTGAAAAAGGCCAGACCACCGCCGTCCGTGCCGATCCATTTATTGGAATGGCGATCGATGGCGATGGACAAAACAGTGTTGTCTGGAAGCGGTGAATTTGCTGTATCGTAAACAGTCCATGTTTTTCCATCAAATTTTGCCAGTCCTCCCCCTCCGAAGTAACCCGATGTACCGATCAACTTATTGCCCAAGCCATCTATACTAACGGCCCAAATGTGATCATCAGGTATATTTGAATTAGAGGTTGTGTAAATCGTCCAATTTACGCCATCAAATTTGACCAAGCCGCCTTCGCCGTGACCACCGTAAGTGCCGATCCACAAATCGCCTACTTGGTCTACAGAAATTGCCTTCACGCGGTTAATGGGGAGCCCAGAATTGGCGGTGGTAAAAACCCACCACTGGGTTCCGTCAAATTTCGCCAGTCCCCCATCAGTTCCAATCCAAATGTTATTTTGATTGTCAATGCTGAGAGTACTCACAAAATCATTGGGAAGCTTTGAATTTTGGGTATTGTATGTTTTCCAGTTTGCGCCATCGAATTTTGACAGGCCGTTCCTTGTACCGATCCATTTAATCCCATTCCTATCAATGACTATGGAAAAAACAACATCATCGGGAATACGCGAGTTGGAAGTCGTATAGGTAGTCCAATGAACTCCATCAAAATGAACAAGTCCGCCGCCGCCACCTAAGCCTGATCCTACTCCTATCCATGCTGAACCATCTACGTCTATAGCAATGACTCTTACATCATTATGAGGAATCGGAGAGTTTTTGGTGTTATATGCAACCCAATTCCTATCACTTTTTTTGCTCTGTGTCGGGTTGTCTATTTTGATGTCAGAACCAGGTTTTGATGAACAAGACGTGCAGATATACACCAAGATGAAAAACAAACTCTTTGTGCAGAGATATGGTTTCGTTGGCATTTCAATAACCTTTTGAAACTTGAACGCTGGACTGGGCACGGATAGCTTCTTGGCTACAAAATTTGCTTCAGGTAAAATAACCAAACCAACGTAAAGAAGAAACGAAAATATACATTTTGACATAAGACTCAATCCGAACTGGTTTTTGTAACTGTTCAAAGCTACCACACATAAATATAACTATCCAAGCCACGTGTAAAAATCACCAAGATCAAACCGGTTGAGTATTTTACGATACTGCAATCCGCACCACGTGTTATCCATGTTTTTAGTTGAATAGAAAGGACAATTGAGTATATTGTTTAAGACCATGTCGTAACATACGCTATTGTCAAACCTAACCACAGGAGCCGCCCTTCATCATGAAAAATGTCTTGTTATTTTTTTGTTTGACCCTTTCAACGATTGCATTCTCACAAAACAAAATACCCGTCGCGGTTTTGGAATTCAAGGCATCCGGCGGAATTTCGGCAGATGAAGCTTCTATCCTTTCCAATCGTTTTCGCGGCATACTTGTAAATACGGATAAATTCGAGGTTGTGGAACGAGATCAGATGAGCACGATACTCAAAGAACAGGATTTCAATATGTCCGACAACTGCAATTCCCAGGAATGCGCAGTACAAATTGGACAATTACTGGGCGTCAAACAAATGATCGCCGGCAGTGTTGGTAAGCTGGGACAAACCTGGACGATCGATCTCCGCCTTATTGACGTGGAAAAAGGAAAGATCCTGCAGAATTTATCACGGGATCACAAAGGCGAAATTGACGGCTTGTTGGATGTCATGAAAGCGGTCGCCGCAAAATTTGCCGGATTGGACGAAAAGAGCATTATTACAGAAAAGTCAGGATCACCATCCGGATTACTTGACAATTGGGAGATCCTGGACGGGACATGGTCCGAAAAGAACGGTGCGATATACGGAAGCGGCGGCCATTTGTTGTATAAACAATCTTACGAAGACTATGTGTTCGAAGTAACCGTTGAAAAACTGGCAGGGCCTGATTGGGCGGCGCTGGCCGTGGTCTCAAGAAGTAATATCTTCACAGGAGGAACAAAGAGGTTTCGAAATAATACCTCTGACATCCAGGGTTATGGGTTTAATTTTACTTTTGATAAGAAATTCAATCTATTTAACGGAATCGCAGGCGCTTGGTATCTGATCAATCCTGCGTGGAAAGAATTTCAGAAGTCCGACCTACTGCATGAATCCCTGGATCATATTCGGATAGAGGTGATCAAAGACCGGGTAACAATTTTTGTTAACAATAAAGAGATAAGCACAATTAATGACAAGACACACGGTTACGGTGCATTGTGTCTTTGGGTACAGGAGCCTTCTCAGATCATCAAATTCTCCAACATCACAATAACACCAAGATAATTCTTCCGATATGAAAATTTTTCCCTACAAAATGGCACTGGTCACCGGCGCCTCATCAGGAATTGGATTGGCTATTGCCCGCGATCTTGCAAAACTGAACGTATCCCTGGTTATCGTTGCGCGTTCGAAGGATAAATTAGAATCGCTGGCTGCCGAACTCGGATCAAACGGATCGAAAGTGATACCCATCGTGCAAGATCTTTTGGACCCTAATGCCGACAAAATTTTATGGGATGAACTGCAGAAACGAAATATCGTGATCGACCTGCTTATCAATAACGCCGGTTTCGGCGGATACGGTTTTTTTCACGAATCCCCTATCGATAAACAAGCCGATATGATCGAACTGAATGTAAAAGCATTGGTCAAATTGACCAATCGTTTTTTGCCGCCCATGATTACAAATAATCACGGCGCTGTATTGAACGTATCATCCATGGCTGGATTTCAACCCGTTCCTTTCATGGCGACGTACGCTGCAACCAAAGCCTTTGTCACCAGTTTCACTGCGGGACTGGCTACGGAATTAAAAGAAAGCAACTTACGGTTTGTTGCCCTCTGTCCGGGACGAACCAGGACCAATTTTCAAGTCTCTGCAGGCTCTAACAAAGTTCGGATCAAATCCCGCGCTGCCACTCCGGAACAGGTTTCACGCGTCGCCGTTGATGCACTCAGGAAAAATAAACTTATTGCCGTCGAGGGTTTTCAAAATTGGATCCAGATGCATCTCCTTCGTTTTTTTCCCCGCGCCGTGATCCTCCGGCTTGCGTATAAAATTTTTAAACCAAAACAAATTCATCCATAAAATTCATTCTGAAAGTAAGGAATTTCCCATGTCTTTTTCACCGCTACAACTACCGACCATTATCCAGGGCGGTATGGGGGTCGCCATCTCCGATTGGCGGCTTGCCAGAACCGTTTCTCAATTAGGCCAATTGGGCGTCGTTTCAGGAACCGGCATCAGCTGCGTCATGGCCCGGCGATTAATGGACGGCGATCTCGCGGGCGATATGCGCCGCGCGATCGAAAATTTTTCGCTTTCGGAAATGGTTCAAGATATTCTTGACCGTTATTTTATACCAGGAGGAAAAGCGGAGACTGAACCTTATCGGTCCACTCCGACGTACACGGTAGAACCATCTGGTTTTCTCGACCGGATGACGGCGCTGGCCAATTACGCCGAAGTATTCCTTGCCAAAGAAGATCATAAAGGCATAGTCGGTATCAACCTGCTGGAAAAAGTTCAAATGCCGAACCTTGCCTCGCTGTACGGCGCCATGATTGCGGGCGTTGATTACGTTTTAATGGGTGCGGGCATCCCGACCCAGATCGCAGGTATTCTTAACAAACTTTCAGATCATCAGCCTGTCAGTTATCGTCTTGACGTTCAAGGCGCGGCTCCGGATGATGATGTGCGTATTCGTTTCGACCCGGAACACATCTTTCCGGGAGTATCAACACTTTTAGGCCGTCTCAAACGTCCCAAATTCCTGCCGATCGTTTCCTCATCCGTTCTGGCGCAGGTATTGGTGAAGCGAAGTGAAGGGCAAATCGACGGATTTGTGATCGAAGCTCCTTCAGCCGGCGGGCATAATGCGCCTCCGCGCGGCGGAATGAAATTGAACGAAGAAGGAGAACCTGTTTACAACGAAAAAGATAAAGTAGGCCTGGAAAAGTTTCGTGAGTTAGGGATCCCTTTCTGGCTTGCGGGCGCCTATGGACATCGTTCCCGGCTGAAAGATGCGCTGGAAGAAGGAGCAGCGGGTATTCAGGTAGGAACGGCCTTCGCCTTATGTAATGAATCCGGTATGGAATCGAAATTAAAGAAACGGACTTTAAAACAAATACTCGAAGGAAAGATTCGTGTTTTCACAGATCCCAATGCCTCTCCGACCGGGTTCCCGTTTAAGGTTGCCCACATAAAAGAGACCCTATCTGAAAAAAGTATTTTTAACGCGCGTAAACGATTATGCGATTTGAGTTTGCTCCGTAATCTTTTCAAAAAAGAAGACGGAACTCTCGGCTACCGCTGCCCCGCTGAACCGGTAGAGGATTTTGTAAGAAAAGGCGGAACGGCCGAACAGACGGTTGGCCGGACCTGTTTGTGCAATAATCTCATGTCCGCCGCAGGCGTTCCGCAGCAACGAAAGGACGGCTATGTGGAGCCGCCGCTGTTGACAGCCGGCGACGATCTTGCGGAGGTAGCCAGATTTATCCGGCCGGGTCAAACCGGTTACACGGCAAAAGATGTGATCACAGATCTTTTAGACCATGTCTGAATTTAGATATCTTCAGATTTGAACTATAAAAAAGGAGGTAACATGAGTTCCCGAAGAGAATTTCTTAAATCCGGAAGTTTACTGGCCGCAGGCGCTGCCGTCGGTTCTGCATGGGTATCCAATCCGCTGGAGGCGCATACACAATCCGCTTCTACGCTCACAAAGCACGAGCTGCCGAAACTTCCGTACGCATACGATGCGCTTGAACCGCACATCGATGCGCGCACAATGGAACTGCATCACACCAAACACCACCAGGCTTACGTTACCGGTCTGATCAAAGCAGAAGAAGAATTAGCCAAAGCGCGGGCGAACGGCGATTACGCGCTTGTGCAGCATTGGTCGCGCAGAGCGGCCTTCAACGGAGGCGGACATTTTTTGCATTCCATGTTCTGGAAAGTCATGGCGCCGAATGGCAAAGGCGGAGGAGGCGAACCGCAGGGAATGATCATGGATAAAATCAAAGAGGACTTCGGCGATTTCAAAATGTTCAGCGATCATTTTTCCGCTGCCGCCCGTGACGTGGAAGGCGGCGGATGGGCGCTCCTGCATTTTCGACGCGCCGACAAACGGCTGATCATTCTCCAAGCAGAAAATCAACATAAGCTTTCTGCGTGGGATACGGTCCCTATCATGGGCATTGATGTATGGGAACACGCCTATTACCTGAAGTATCAGAATATGCGGGCCGATTATGTCAAAGCCTGGTGGAATGTGGTCAACTGGAGCCAGGTGAATGATAATCTGAAAGAGTCGATGAAATAACCGATCAAACTCTAAAAGTCCCGTCGTCTACCGGCGGGACTTTTTATTAACTAAGGAAAATATATGCCCGATCGTATCAAACTAGACGAACCTGCGATCCAATCACGTATCAAAAAACTCAACAACTGGCAATGGCGTAACGGACGGCTGTATAAGGAATGTCAGTTCCCGAATTTTGTTAAAGCGTTCGGGTTTATGAGCAGCGTTGCCTTGCTTGCAGAATCACTGAACCATCATCCCAACTGGTCCAATGTCTACAACAAAGTAACGATCGAGCTTTTCACGCATGACGTTGGCGGAATTACGGATTTCGATTTCGTGCTGGCCGAACGCATCGACGCCTTGCAGTAAACCGAGTTTTTTCTTGCAATCGCATCGATTTATCCATAAAATTCATTACCAATTCCGGTGTTCTTGCATTACAATTAGGCATCATATTTTAAGCGGATCCTACCCTGCCCAAGGGTGAATTATACGTTAAACAAATGGTCGTTCTCTATGATTTCCGGTACCACTGAAACGCACGACAACGAACGTAGAAGGCTTTTTGAACTCCGCGCCATTATCGAATTTATGGCCGAGTATGGAAAGAACAGGGGCCGTACACCTTGGGATTCCATTTCAGAGATTTATGGCCTCATTCAGAAAATTTTGAAAGAAAGCAAGGATCTTTCGGTTTCGCAGGAACTGCTGAATACGTTCGAAAGCAACCGCAAGATCATCGAAGATATCTATAGTAAAAACGGGCGCGGTTCCAAGAAATTATCCAATCCTTTGGCTGTTTATTTTTCCAAACTGCTGGATCTCAAAAAACATTTTATCGGACATCAGGAAGGACCGGCCACTTCTAAAAATATGGATGAAACGATCGATCAATTCATCCGGGACTACGTTGTCAATCATATCAAAGACCCGCGGGTCGTGTTCCTTCTGCTTGTTACAGTGATCTATCGACAATTGCAGAATCAGCCGACCTATGAATTTAAAACCAGCGTCGCCCGTTTGGCCTCACTCTTTAAAGCAAATAATGCCCGTACGGATCAGCTACTCACCCTCCTGATATATAATTTATGCCAAGCCTCCGTTGACGCGATCGAGGAGACGGATTACGGTCATGCCAGCGTTTATTGCGAGCGGTCGGTCGAACTGTTCAAGATGCTGGATGAAGGTTCAAAAGTGAAAGAAGCCATTCGGGGACAGATCGAAGATGCGATGCGCATCACCTCCGAAAGACTCGTCAATCGTATCCAGGAAAAAGAAGAGGGGGAACAGATACAGAATATCGAATCACTGGTGGCACGTCTTGTCAATATCGATCTTATCGCCTATCTCCTGCCGAAATTGGTTTTCTTTCTCATACGGGCACAAAAATACGAAGACTGCATGCATCATCTGGACCGCATCCTGACATCAAAAGAGTTGAG
>CAZHUW010000050.1:0-11660 GCA_964535295.1 uncultured Bacteroidota bacterium | reverse complement strand
ATGGACCGTTACAAGGATACGATACATCATCCGCTGAACAGCGCCCCAATTGAAGCGCATTCACTGATCGGCGTTTTTGCCTCCGAAAAAGGATACGATTTCCTGCTGGATCTGCAATTGAAGAAATGGGATGAGGAAGGGACGGCTTACGTGCGTGAGGAACAGAATTTTGCGGCGCTGATCAACCCTCAAAAACAAATGATCGCGGATCTGATGGATTCTACCAAAAATAAATTAAAAGTCCATTTTTCCGAGACCTATGAAGGATACAAACCTTTTATCGAAACAAAATATCACGATGTGAAGAACCGCATGCAGATATGACCCGCCCGCCGGTCTCAAAGTCTATACAGCATTAAATAAATTACCACCCCGCTCACCGACACGAATATCCACACAGGCCATACCCATCGAACCAGCTTTTTGTGCCTGTCAAACCGGCCCCGCAAGGCAAATCCTACGGCGATCGCAATAAACGGGGTCATTACCGCCGCAAGAATGACGTGGGGAATTAAGACGATAAAATAAATCGTTCGTGTCCAATCGTGGTATGGATACGGAACGGACCCTACTTTAAAATGATAAATGACATAAGAGATTAGAAATAAACCGGAAGTTATCAGGGCGCCGATCATGATCTTCTTGTGCAGCAACCGGTTATTTTTCTTCTTTATTTGAAAGTATCCGGCGGTTAACAGAACGGAACTGATCAGATTTAATACCGCATTAAGTGTTGGCAGATCCGAATAGGACATCAGGGTTCCTTGATTAATTGCCGAATATGCGTCTCTAATACACGCAGACTGTTGGGGTCCTCGCTGCTATAGTAACCGCGAACTTTTTTTTCACCGTCAATGAGTATCAGCTTTGTACTATGCAGGCCCGGCGCATCGCCGGTGGCGAGCATAAATGTCTTTTCCGACAATTTTTTTACTTCCTCGATCGGAGCCCGCAGGAAAAGCCACCGCCGGTCCGTTACGCCGAACCGTGACGCGTACTGCTGAAGCGCCTGCAGACTGTCGCGATCAGGATCCACCGAAATCGAAATGAATTGCACGTCCGGATCGTCTTTAAATACCCTGAATAATTCGGCAACCTTTCCGTTCATCCGAGGGCATGGGCCTTCGCAGGCCGTAAAAAAGAAATTGACCACGCTGATTTTTCCCTGCAACTGGTCTGAACCAAAAGCCTGGCCGTTTCTCTCCGTATAAGAAAATGGGGCCACTTGGCCATAAACCGGAATCGACGTATCAGACAGCCCCATGCGATAAACAATTACCGCAGCGGCGATCATCAACAATAATAGTCCGGCGGAGATCACAAATATCCATTTTATTTTATTGTCATCCATACGGCCCAAAATCTAAATAAAAAATAATACTAAAACAAGTTTCAGCGTCCGGAGTGTGTGCTCCGGACGCCGAAGGATTATACATTTTTCAGAGAATGGTTTTTGGATTGGTCTACTTTGCAGGCTGGACCGCAGTGGAATCGGTTCCCTTGGCTGTCTTTGTGGAATCCGCCTCATAAATGATCGCGTTAGGATTGATCGGTCTCTCTACGTAATCATATATATCGTCGCGGCGCATCGTATCAAACATGGTCAATACAATGAAAACTCCAAGAAACAGGATCGAGCTCGAAAAGACCACCAGGTAAACTTTATTATCATACAAAAGATGCATGAAGATGAATGCGACGAGCAGCGCTTTTGTCACGGCAACGGCCATAGCAACAATGAGGTTCCATTCGCCGAAATGAAATTGAGCTACCCAAACCGTCAAAGCCGTTAGGGCCAATAAAGCCGCGCCGACGCCTAAATAGGTACTGACAGGCAGAACATGTTCTTGATGTTTGGAAGATGATTCTGTACTCATGATAATTATCCTATTAGGTAAAATAATGGGAATAAGAAAATCCATATAAGGTCTACGAGATGCCAGAATAATCCGGTCATTTCGATCGGCGTATAATACCCTGACGAGAAGGTACCTTTTTTCGTCTTGTAAATCAGCCAGGCAATAAGAACCATCCCTCCCAGAACGTGAATACCGTGCAGCCCCGTCATCATGAAATAGATACTAAAGAATATATGCGGATTTGCTCCTTCGATACCTTCAAACGTATAGAACCTTCCGGGTAATTGTCCGACATGAATTTTGTGAGTGTACTCAAAATACTTGATTACCATGAAGGTCCCGGCAAGCAGAAATGTGAAAAGCAGGTACCACATCGTCTGATTCTTCCTGTCCAACTGCATGGAACGGATCGCCAGCGCCATAGTGAGCGAACTGGTGATCAGCACGACCGTATTGATCGTTCCCATGACGACGTTGAGTTCTTTGTGTGCATTGGAAAACATTTCGGGATACCAGGCGCGGTAAACCGCATAGGCGCAGAATAAACCGCCGAAGGTCAGCACTTCGGTCAGCAAAAAGAACCACATCCCCAGTTTGGCCGCATCCTTTTGCTGGGTCATATCCGCAAAATGATGCGCGAGATGGGGTGAATGTTCAGCAGCATGATTCATGAAATTGATTCCTCTTAAGATTTATAAGAAAATTATTTTACTTCAGTTTTTGTTTCTTCTTTCTTTCCGGTGTACCCGGCGGTTCCGCTGTAAGTGATTTCGGCCATCATGGAATCATAATCATAGGGTCCGTGAACCGCGATCGGCTGGCGGTCAAAATTGTGAGCCGGCGGCGGGGACGGCGTCGTCCATTCCAGGGTCAATGCGCCCCACGGATTATTGCCCGCAACAGGCCCTTTGAATATGGCATGGATCAGATAGATCGCCATGATCAGAAAACCCAATCCGATCAGCCAAGTACCGACCGTAGACAACTGATGCAGCGTCTGAAATCTCTCGACGTAACTGAAATAGCGGCGCGGCATTCCCTGAGTGCCTAATATGAACTGCGTGAAGAACGTCATATTGAACCCGATGAAAACCAGTATGACCGAGATGCGCGCCCAGAATTCATTGTACATGCGGCCCCATATCTTCGGCCACCAGTAATGAATACCACCCATAAGCGCCATGACCGTTCCGCCCATCATCACGTAATGGAAATGCGCGACGACGAAATAAGTATCGTGCAGATGCTGGTCGAGCGAAATAGCACCGAGGAAGATACCGGTAAGCCCGCCGATCGTAAAAAGAAAAAGGAATGCAAATGTCCATAACATGGGCGCCTGGAAACTGATGGAACCTTTATGCATGGTCGCAAGCCAATTGAATATTTTTATTCCCGATGGAATACCGACAAGAAAAGTAATGAACGAGAAGACCACAGCTGAAAATTCCGATTGACCGGCGGTAAACATGTGATGTCCCCATACCAGAAAACCGGTTAGCGCAATAGCCAAGCTGGAAAAACCGACAAACTTGTATCCGAAGATCTGTTTATGCGAAAACGCAGCCACCAGTTCGCTGATGATCGCCATGCCGGGCAGGATCATGATATACACCGCTGGATGCGAATAGAACCAGAAAAAATGTTGGAACAAAACCGGATCACCGCCCATCGCAGGATCGAAGATACCGATGCCCAGGCCGCGTTCAAGCATCAGGAGGACCAGAGTGATTGCCAATACAGGTGTTGCCAGAACCTGAATGATAGCCGTCGCATAAAGCCCCCAGACCATCAGAGGCAACCGGAACCAGGTCATGCCAGGAGCGCGCAGTTTGTGAATCGTGACAATAAAATTAAGACCTGTGAAGATCGATGAAAATCCCAGAATGAATACCGCCAGCGTCATGGATACGACGGAGGTATTGGACGAGGTGCTGTACGGCGTATAAAACGTCCATCCCGTATCCACCGCGCCGGTGATCATGGAGTATAATGCAAAAATCGCCCCTGTCACGTATACATACCAGCTCGCCAGATTTAATCTTGGGAACGCAACGTCTTTCGCGCCCAACTGCAGCGGCAGGATAATATTGCCGAGCGCGGCCGGGATCGACGGAATAATAAATAAAAATACCATGATCGCGCCGTGCAGCGTAAACAATTTGTTATACGTATCCGGATCAAAATAATCACGTGCCGGTGTCATGAGTTCCAGCCGGAGCAAAATAGCGAATATACCGCCCATTAGGAACATGGTCATGATAGCGAATAAATACATCAGACCGATGCGTTTGTGATCCAAAGTCAGAAGCCAGGACTTCAGCCCTTTAGGATCATTCAGATAACTGACTTCGGCATACGATTGCGAAGCGGTTGCCATAGATTTACCTTTTGTTATGATGTTTTTATTTTAAAGTTTTGATATACGAAATGATCGCGTCAATTTCCCGATCCTTCAGGATTCCCTGATACGTCGGCATTACCGGCTGAAATCCGGCGACGATACGTGTCTGAGGGTTCAGTATCGACTCGCGAATATAATTCTCATCAACCGTCACAACTGAACCGTCCGCCATTTTAGCTTCGTGTCCGTAAATGCCTTTCCAGCTTGGCCCCGTACCCGGTTTACCGTCTAAGCTGTGACAGGTGATGCAGGCTTTGGATGTATATAATTTTTCGCCATAAAGTTCAGGCGTCATGCCTTCACCGGTCGAACTGTTGGTTTCAAGCCATTTATTGAATTCCAGTTCGGACAACACCCGTACTTTGCCGATCATTTCGGAATGTTTCGTTCCGCAATACTCGGCGCAGAATATTTCAAATTCACCGGTGTAAACGGCCTCGATCCAATTGACGGAATACCGGTTCGGCAATACGTCGCGTTTGGTTCTGAATTCCGGCAGATAAAGGCTATGGATCACATCTTTAGAGGACTGGAGAAGTTTGATCGGTTTGCCCACCGGGATCACTAATTCATTCACCGTCGTGCCGCCTTCCGGATACTCGAAGGACCAGAACCATTTTTGACCGGTTACCTTAATCTCCAATGCATCTTTCGGCACCACGGACATTTTGATATAATCTTTGAATGCCCAGCCGAAAACCGTAAAGGCGAGAATGGCCGGAATGACCGTCCACACAAATTCCAGTGTGTTGTTATGCGAAGACCCGGTGGTTATCTCTTGTTTGCGGCGTTTGTGCTTTAATGAAAAATAGATGATGCCCGCCGTAACAAGGGCGAGGAAAAATACGGAGCAATAATAGATGAAATAGAATATCGCATCGATATCGCCCGCATAGGTAGAATTCGCCGGAGGCATCCAAAACGAACTGCTCTCATTCATGTTCTTTGAACTTTCCTGTTATTAAACAAACAAATGTTATATAAAATAATTGAAATTAATCGATTCTTGGAGCGCGGTCCCTTTTCCACATGACCGCGAGAAAGATACCTAAGATCAGAATGGTAGCCAACCCGCCCAGTTTCATCACATTAGTCGCTATCACAACGAACCCTTTGGCGTTGGGGTCGTAGTGAAAACAATAAAGCAGAAGGCGGTCCAGCGTATTCCCAACTTTCCCTTCCGAAGCTTCTACCAAGGCCAGCCGGAAATCGCGTTCTTTGAATTGTATCCCGTAAAGATAACGTGAAATCTTGCCGTCTTCACTTAAAACGAAAACCACGGCCGGGTGCGCAAATTCTTTTCTATCTTCAACGTAAAAATATTTGAATCCGAGTGCTGATGCAAGCTTTGAGATCGGCAATTGCTCGCCGACGTGGAAGCGCCATCCGGCATCGCCGTCCGGCCTTGCGAGATATTTCAGATAACTTTTCCTTTTGAGTTCCGCGAGCTCGGCGGTTTCTGACGTATCAATACTGATCGTGACGATCTTGTATTCTTTGCCGGCCGTCCAACCTGTCTGCTTGACCGCATCGGCAAGCCCGTTGAGGACCAAAGTACAGAGCATCGGGCAGTTATAATACGCCAATACGATCACAACCGGTTTGCCCTGATGAAAGTAATCGTCTAATTTGATCTTCTTACCCTCATCATTAGTGAATTCAAGATCCAGCGGAATATGTTCCCCCAGATGCTCCTCCACATCGATCCCTGTAACCGGCGGTTTATCCATAATGACCTGGGAGAAAACCTTGTTGTTTCCGGATTGTAAAAGAACAATAATACAGAAAAATGTGACAAAAAAACGGGACACTATGTCTCTTTTCTATTTACTGGTTTTTTTTTCAGCAGTTTTAGATTTCTGCGTTTTCTGATACGCTTCTTCAGCCGCTAATTCCATCGCACGTGCGATCGGGATTTGATAGACACCTTTAGCCGCGTCGATGACCTTGTAATTATTCAGCACTTCCTGTTCTTTGGCCCGGATATCGCGCAGTTGTGCCGATGGCGGTTTAAGAACGGCTTCCGTAATCTGCTCATCGACGGTCATCATGAATAATTCGGCTATACCGATGATCATGACGATCAGAATTACGAGAAGGGAAACGGTTGCGATCATGATCTTGCGCGGGTTGGCATCCCGGCGCTCGTAATCCACTCCGCCGTGTTCCGCTCCTAATTGCTCGGGATGTTCGCCGTGCCGCTCATGTCCTAATTTGTCTGTTTCGCTCATACGTTCCATCCTATGGGTTTGCAAAATGCAATGATTTATCAAGTTTGGGATCTTTAACGGGAATGAGCGCATTCGACGCCAAGCGCGTCCACAGCGCCCATAAGAAAATTCCGCCGACGCCGACCATGGTGGTCAGGTCCATCCAGGACAATTCAAATCCGTGTTCATGTAAATTCGGAAATACCGACCAATACATATCGACCCAGTGCATCAACAGAAGCCACACGCCGATGAATGCCATAGCGGGTAAACTGCGTTTGGTTGCACGAGGGATCAGCCACAAGAACGGCAGCATCAGGTGGCCGAAAATAAGCAGGAGGCTCACATACTGCCAGGAACCTTCCCACCGGTGCAGATAAAAGATCGTTTCTTCAGGTATATTTGCATACCAGATGAGGAAAAATTGCGAGAAGGCGATATACGCCCAGAATATGGTGAATGCAAATTTTAATTTGCCGATATCGTGATAATGCTCGATCGTGATCTGATTGTCAAGAACGTTTTTCTTCCGTAAGATCTGCGCAAACAAATTGATGAATGCTAAAGAAGCCAAAAGCCCTCCGGCAAAATACCAGACGCCGAATATCGTGGAAAACCAGTGCGGTTGGAGCGACATCAGCCAGTCGAACGCCGCATACGTACAGGTGAATGCGAATAAGATCATGCCCGGCGCGCTGATACGGCGCATACGGTCATTGTTGGACTGATCGCCGCTGTCTTGTTTGATCGACATCGTGTAGAGCATGCGTCCGAAAATGAACCAAATGGTGAAATACACGACCGTTCTGATAATAAAGAAGGGCTCGTTGAGGTACCCCGCTTTAGCTTTTAGAATGGGATCCGCATCGACGACTTCCTTATGGCTCCAATGATACAAATCATGGAAACCGAAGATCAGCGGGATAAAGAAAATGATCATAACCGGCAGAGTAACCATGATCGTTTCCGAGATCCGGCGGAGTACGATACTCCATTCCGCGCCGACGAGATGATTAAGCAAAGTAAAGAACAGACCGCCCAATCCGATCGAGGTCCAGAAAACATACGCCACCAGATAGGAATGGAAAAATTGCTTTGAATCGAGGAAATAACCTGCCGCGCTTGCCGCGAGTCCGACAACCCCTGCGATCAGCGCATTTCTGCCGAAGGAGCCGGGTTCAGTCAGTTTGAAAGTTTCTGTGTTGATCTTCATGGTGTTCTATTTAAGATCCTTTCGCATTTCTTGTGGTACGTCTTCAATGCCGGCGTTTTGACTGCGCTGCAGGGCGCGGATATAAGCCACGATCGCCCAGCGGTCCTCTACCGACACCTGGTTCTTGTAAGAAGCCATATTTCGAATACCGTTGGTCATGACGTCAAAAAAATGTCCGTCCGGCTGCTTTCTCAAAATGTCCGTATGATACGACGGCGGCGGCAGATAGCCTCTTTGAACTACGATCCCGCGTCCGTCCCCTGTGGCTCCGTGACAGGGAGTGCAATAAATGTTGAACCTCTCCTGACCGCGTTTCAGCAAAGCCATGTCGGTCGGTACCGGCGATGCGGCGATAAGATTGCCTTTCTCGTCTTTTCCGGTGTAATATGCGGCGTTATCACGTAACTGGCCGCGTGCAACGGTTCCGGCCACTGGAACGCGCATCGTCGAATTATTTTCAAAAAAATCGGAATACGACTGAGCCTTATACTTGGGCTGATGATCCATGTTGGGATTCAAATGGATCGGCGGCTGATCCGACGGGCGGCCCTGGCAGGCGCTGATTGTCACCGCGAGAATGATCCAACATAATTTCCAGAATCTTTGATCGTTCATAAATAGTTCTTATTTATAGGTGATTAATATTAACCTTGAATGACTTCTACGTTTTTCCCGCCGATCGATGTCAGAAATGACTTCACTTTCTGTTCGTCGTATTGCGGATCGCTCGATTGCACCGTAACAAAGAATCCATCGTCCGTAACTTTGGAAAAATTAGGCGAATTGAACAACGGATGATACGGCATAGGCAATTTATTCAACGCCAGCATACCGAATACCGCAGTCAATGCGCCGGTCAGAACGCCGATAGCAAAGATCGGGGGTGCGTAGGCCACATAACTGAATAAAGGTTTACCCGAGATCACCAGCGGATACGCGATCACGCTGACATAATAGGTCAGGGCGATCATGCCGCATACCGCCGACATCGCAATAACAAATACGATCTTAGCCAGCGGTGAACGGGATAGACCCATTGCGCCATCCATGCCGTGAACCGGGAACGGCGAATGACAGTCGAATTCTTTGTACCCGGCGTCGCGTGTTTTTTCCGCGGCATGCAGTAACGCTCCCGGATCGTCAAATTGTGCCATCACCATGGACGTATGTTTTTCTTCTTTAGCCTTCATTTCGCTCATGACAGAACCTTACAATTTAAAAATGACATCGTGTTAATGTTTACCGTTATGATGATGCGGATCCGACTGGGGCAGAATACCTTTCACCTCCGCCATCGCGATCATCGGCAGGAACCGCAGGAACAATAAGAATAACGTAAAGAATAATCCGAAGGACCCGATAAACGTCATCCAATCCCAGGCCGTGGGGCGGTAATAATCCCAGCTTGACGGCAAATAATCGCGGGACAGCGTGACAATGATCACGAAACGTTCGAACCACATACCGATATTGATAAAAATAGTCGCGACGAACATGACCGGGATACTGGTTCTTAATTTCTTGAACCAGAATATCTGCGGCACGACCACGTTGCAGAAGATCATGCTGAAATACGACCACCAGAACGGGCCGAAGGCCCGGTTGATGAATGCAAACCTTTCATACCCGTTGCCGCTGTACCAGGCGATGAAAAATTCGCAGCTGTAAGCATAGCCCACCATCATGCCTGTAACAAGCATGACCTTGTTCATATTCTCAAGGTGGTAGATCGTAATGATATTTTCTAATTTGTAGATCTTACGCGCGATGATTGCGAGAGTCATCACCATGGCGAATCCTGAAAAGATCGCACCCGCAACGAAATAAGGCGGGAAGATCGTCGTATGCCAGCCGGGAATGATACTCGTTGCAAAGTCAGTGGACACAATACTGTGCACAGACAACACCAGCGGCGTCGAAAGGCCGGCCAGGATCATGTACGCCATTTCATAATGTTTCCACTGCCTGTTTCCTCCGCGCCATCCGAGAGATAAAATCCCAAAGATGATCTGACGCGTACGGGTTTTGGCGCGGTCACGCAGCGTTGCAAGATCAGGGATCAAACCAACATACCAGAATAATAAAGAAACGGTAAAATAGGTTCCGACCGCAAAAAAGTCCCAGAGGAGAGGACTGCGGAAATTGGGCCACATTTCCATTTGATTAGGCACCGGGGCAAACCAATAAGTTACCCAGATACGGCCAACGTGAATGCCGGGAAACAGTAACGCGCAGATGACCGCAAAAATGGTCATGGCTTCGGCAAACCGGTTGATCGACGTACGCCATCTTTGGCGCAACAGGAAAAGGATCGCCGAGATCAGCGTCCCGGCATGGCCGATACCGACCCAGAACACGAAGTTGACGATAGCCAAGCCCCAGCCGACGGGATTGTTAATACCCCAGATACCGGTACCTTCGAAGATCAGAAAAGTTACCGCAACGAGAAGCAGGAGCAATCCCGAACTGGCAACAAGGAACGCCAAGTACCACGGTTTGGGCGGCTTGTTCTCAACGACCTCGCTGATCTGATTTGATATACCCTTAAACGTCGCATTGCCCGTGATCAACGGAGCTTCTTCGACAAAAGGTTCAGTATGATTTGTTGTTACACTCACAGTTTTTTCAGTTTAAGTGGTAAACTTGATGTTAATTAATTTTGTCCGCTTAGCAATTTTAAATTGATTTAAGAACAAGGATTAACGATTTTTGATTAAATGATTTTTGCACCTACGGTTTTTGACTATTCTTCTGAGCCGTTGCAACGCTTTTAACGAATATAGCTATCAGCTCGTTACTTTCACGCAAAGCGAGAAGAATATTTTCTTCGGCTTTATAAAGTTTTGTCCTATAAATAATTTTCAAACAGATAATACTCTCTCTTAACTCTTTCAACACAACTTTTATTTTATGAATAAAATCTTTTCGAGATTCTCCGCTTTGCGCCTCGCCGTAATTTAATGCCGGTGACGTCCCTGAACGCAATAGTTGCCCGCTTAAATGGTTTGCCGATTTTGTATTCGGCATTTCTTCAACGATTTTTACAATCAATACGGCGAAATTTATTAGTCTTTCTTCAAGATCGTGTTTATTCATACACTATTGTAATTCCGCTGTATTCCCTTCTCAAATCTTAAATCGTTAATCCTTGTTCTTTATTCTATCCTACAGACCTTAAACACCTAAGCGTTTTTCTGTTCTTCCAATTCCGGATTCGGATTGCGCAGTTTCGCCAGATACGACGTGCGCGGGCGCGTATTGAGTTCGGCTAATAACTGATACTGGCGATTGAGTTTCTTGACCTCGGTTACTTTGCTGTTCGGATCGTTGATATTTCCGAAAACGATCGCTTGGGTCGGACAGCTCTGCTGGCAAGCGGAGATAACCTCACCGTCCCTGATGTCACGGTTCTCTTTCTTGGCGGTAATGCGCGCGCCGCTGATGCGCTGAACGCAATAGGTACACTTTTCCATTACGCCGCGCATACGCACGCTGACGTCCGGATTTTTAGACATTTTAAGTATCTCCGGCCCGTCCACCTGATTGAATCCGCTGGTTCCGGGATTGAATTCGAGGAAATTGAAACGACGGACCTTGTACGGACAGTTGTTGGCGCAATAACGCGTTCCAACGCAGCGGTTGTATACCATGACGTTAAGGCCTTCGCTGTCGTGAACCGTTGCCGCAACGGGGCAAACCTGTTCGCACGGTGCGGTTTCGCAATGCTGGCAGCCGACCGGCTGGAACGCGATCTCCGGCTGTTCCACATCGCCGCTGTAATAGCGGTCCATGCGCATCCAGTGCATTTCGCGGCCTTTCAGGATCTGCGACTTGCCGACGATCGGAATATTATTTTCGCTCTGGCAAGCGATCGTGCAGGCATTGCAGCCGATGCACGCATTGAGGTCAATGGACATGCCCCATTGATAACCTTCATCATATTTATTGGGCGAATCATAAATTGATATCGGGTTGGG
>CAZHUW010000049.1:0-18754 GCA_964535295.1 uncultured Bacteroidota bacterium | reverse complement strand
AATACAAGGACCGTTTCCTGTCGGCTTACCGTTTTGCACGAGAGAATAAAAAGGGATTATGGAGTGAAAAATAAAAAACCTGCAAACAAAAAGTATGCAGGTTTTTGAATTAAAAAATTACTGCGCCGGTTTTGCCAACCATTGATCGAACCAGTTATGAACTTCTTTATACCACAACTGTCCGTTCTGCGGTTTTAAGATCCAGTGTCCTTCGTCCGGATAATACAGAAATTTTGAAGGCACTCCTTTCCGTTGGAGAACCTGAAATAGATTGACCCCTTCCATGACCGGTACACGGAAATCGAGTTCGCCGTGAATGACCAGCGTCGGCGTCTTGAAATTCTGCACATAATTCATCGGCGACCATTTTTCAAATTGCAGCTTATTGTTCCCTTCCCAGTATGGGCCGCCCATTTCCCATTCTTCGAACCACATTTCTTCCGTGCCGCCGTACATGTTATATTTGTTCATGATCCCTGAATGCGAAACGAAACATTTGAACCGGTCCGTGTGGCCGTTCATCCAGTTCATCATGTATCCGCCGTAACTGCCTCCCGCCGCGCCGATGCGGTCCTTGTCTATGAATTTATAATTCGCGATAACGTGATCGAGCCCTTTCATCAGGTCTTCGTAAACTTTTCCGCCCCAGTCTTTATTGATCCCGTCAGTGAAAGCCTGGCCGTATCCGGTCGAACCGCGGGGATTGATCATCACAGCTACGTAACCCGGCGCCGCGAAAAGCTGAGGATTCCAGCGGTAATGCCAGTTATTGCTCCAAGCGCCCTGCGGCCCGCCGTGTACCAGGAAGACCATTGGATATTTTTTTGCCGGATCGAATTTCGGCGGCTTGACGAGGAAGCCATGAACTTTGGCCTTGCCGGCGCCTTCGAACCAGAATTCTTCCGGCGTGTTCATTTCGATCGCGTTTAATTGGTCCGTATTGAAATTGGTAATCTGTTTGGCGTTCTTTCCTTCAAGGTCCGTGGTGACAAGTTCGGCGGGCATATTCATGGACTGCCGCCGCATAACTAATTTCCCGTTTCCGATCCCGGCTAATTGGTCATAATTTCTATCAGTGAGTTTCTGCGGCTCTCCGCCGGAGATGGCGATCCGGTACACCGGGTGATAGCCTTGGTCCTCCGAATCAAAATAGATCATTTTGCTGTCATTTGACCATACAACCGCGCCGACAGACCGATCCCATTTTTCCGTGAGGTTGGTCAGTTTTCCCGATGCCGTTTCGTAAAGGACGAGGTCCTGTTTGTCTGCTTCGTACCCGGCGCGTTTCATCGAACGGAAGGCGATGTATTTCCCGTCGGGTGAATAAACCGGCTGATTATCGGAACCCGTGCTGGCAGAGATTTTCTTAGATGTGCCTCCGCTGACGGACATTACAAAAATATCATTATTCGTTGACCATGCAATATGGGGTTCCATGTTCATCGTAAAAGCGATCGTCTTGCCGTCGGGCGAAAAACAGAAATCTCTGCTCCCGCCAAGATCGATCGGAGGAACATCATGATCACCGGCCGTCATGTCGGTGGTTTTACCGGTGGCGAGTTCAACTAAAAATAACTGGCTGCGTTTTCCGTCCTTCCATGAATCCCAGACACGGAACGGGAGTTTGTCAAACATCTGCGCTTTAACCTTACTTGTTTCCTTGGCCTCATTTTTTTCGCGGTTGCAGTCATCGGTTTCGCAGTCGGCATATACGTCGCTGGCAAAAGCGATGTGTTTCCCGTCCGGCGACCACATCAGATTATTCCCCGGCGACACGCCCGTTGAAATATCGGTAACACGCCGCGGCTCGCCTCCGTCCAGAGCCATTGTAAAGATTTGATATCCGTTGGCGCGATTGGAAACAAACGCGATGGTCTTTCCATCCGGGGACCAGGCCGGCGCGAGATCTTTGAAAGACGATGCCGTCATTTGACGGACGGACTGTCCGTTGATGGATTGAATGAAAATATTGGAAGCATAGGTGTTGGTTTTGAGGCTGTATTGGCGAACGTTATATACGATCCAGTTCCCTTCCGGAGAAACAGCCGGCGCATCGATCCGTTTCATGTCTATCAGATCTTCGTAAGTCAAACCTTTTTTTTCCTGCGCCGCAATGCACGTGGCAGTTATTAAGAATGAAAATAACAATAATAAATGTTTCATGGGTTAACCCTTTCTAAATAATAAACAACGATAAACCGTATTCAAAAGCGTTCAAACTTAAATAAGCCGTAAAGGAATGTCAAGCTTTTCGTTCCCCTGCACAAAAGCCGTTGATTACGATTCGATAATTATTTATAATTGCCCATCCAATTTATATTGTTGCTATGAATTCCCATCCGAAAAAATATTTTCTTTTCAGCGTTGACTTGGAAGACGTGCGGCATCGCATGCCCGACGGGGAACGTTATGAAGAGCGCGTGCCGCTGATGACGGAAAGATATCTGAATTTCCTCGAGCTGCATGGCATGAAAGCGACTTTTTTTATCGTAGGCGATGTGGCTAAAAAATATCCGGAGTTAGTGAAAGAGATCGTTCACGCAGGGCATGAGGTCGGGTGTCACACGAATAAGCATGTTCCATTAACAGAACAGTCGAAAGAAACTTTCCGCGCGGATCTGGATGAGAATATGGAGCATTTGTTCAATGCAGGTGTGAACGCCTTATACGGGTTTCGCGCGCCGGTATTTTCCTTAACCGAGAGATCGCAGTGGGCTTATGAGGTTTTGATCGAACTCGGTTTTGTGTATTCCAGTTCGGTGCTGCCTGCAAAAAATCCTTTACATGGGTGGGAGAATTTCGGCAGAGATTTCAAATTGATTCAAAATGCCATTTGGGAACTTCCGATCACGTTGTATCCTAAATATTTTTCATTGCCATGCGCCGGCGGCGTTTACCTTCGCATGCTGCCGTTCTGGATGACGCAACGCGCGTTTGAATATTACGGGGACCGAGGCCGGCCGGTATTGAGTTATTTCCATCCGTATGATATTGACCACGAAGAAGAACCGTTCATGTTCCCGGATGCGAACGGAAACCGGATATTCAATCAATTAATGTATATTAACCGGAAAAGCGTTTTGAAAAAACTGGAAAGGATCATCGGGGCGGGCTGGGGGATCATTCCTTATCACGAATACGTAAAGACACATTTACAAATAAAAACAAAACAAACCATCCAAAATCTTTAATTCAAAATTAAAAAAATTCTGTGTTAGAGATCATCCGAATCCACCCACATCAAGTGCCACTTTGTTTCGTCGAATAGAACCGCGTCATCCATAGCCGGATTTAATTTTTTAATGATCAGTGAGAATTCAAACGGCGATTTCAAAAAGCCCATACGGCTTAATTTGTATTTTTCGGCCCAACCACGGCTCATCATCGTAATGACCGCTTCCGCTTTATGATTTGAAGCGATTCCCATCAAGGCTTCATGGAGATGGCCTAAACTTTCAAGCTCTTCGTTCAACACCATGAGATCCAGGATCGCAACGGAAGGAATACCTTTCAGTACGACGAAACGTGTGATTGAAACGGCCGCGATCACATCGTTCTTTTTTATCACAATGAATTGGTATTCCGTTTGCGGTGCGCCGGTTCGCCATCTGAGAAATCCTTTTGTCTTGATCAGTACATTCTGTTGCTGCGTTTTCCATTTTTCAAAGAACGTGTCATATCCTTCCATCTCGAGAAATACGTCTCGGCTCATGACAGTGCACGTGTAACCCCGGTTCTTTTTGTTCAGTATCTTCAGGAACGGATCGCTTATTGACAATCCGAGATTAACAAGAGGCGCGGCAAAGCCGATCTTTTTGGATCGAAGGACGGCATCAGACCGTAAAAGCTTGATATACATCGGAAGATTAAAAACGATCTTCCATCCGACCTTCAAATGGCCGGGTATTACTTCCGGGCGGATCGGATAACCGCTGGTGAAATCAATGCCTTTGTCTTGCAGGTCACCCATTGCATAGCGTCCTATTCCGGTAAAAATACCTTTGCCCTGCATTTTTGGATGCGTCATAACATCACAAACCATGCCGCAGTTTGTGAGTTGGCCATTGATCCGGTAAGAATAGGGGATCGCGGCATAATAGCCGACAAGTTCTTTGTCTGCGTAAGCACCGTATTCATAAGAATGAGGGTTGGCAGGGAAACTGTGAAATTTCCAGGTATAATGAGCGCCGGTTTCTATCGATGTGCCGATGTTTTCCGGGAATGCGGCGCTAAACAGCGTGCGCTGTTGCGCATGTTCTTCAAGGTAGGGGAAGTTTTTGTAAACGATATCCATATCAGACGACAAAATGGTCGTCGACGTCAATTTCCATTTCCAATAGACCCATTCCGTGCGTCTTTCCCTGCGCGTCATTTTTCAGGCTTTCCGTGCCGCCGCCGCCCAACGAATCATGCAAAATAAAATTTAGCGCCAGCAGGTTTGGCACCTCATACCGATCCACCTCCCCGCGGCAGATATCTTTAAAATGCCGCTTCACTGCAGCCGGTGTGACTTTTGTCAGAAGGATGTCGAAATGTTCTTTTTTATAGGCAATGAGGCCGATATTGGAGCTGTCGCCTTTGTCGCCGCTGCGCGCATGGGCGATCTGTTTAAGTTTGATTTTTTTCATTGTAGGTCGGTATCAAGGAATAAATAGTTATTCTTCGTCTTTGAGCGCGAAGTCGCCGTTCTTATCTTTGACCAAGAGTTTGAGTTTTTTTTCGGCTTCGTTGAGTTTACCGTGGCAGAACTGCACCAGCTTCATTCCTTCTTCGAATTTCTGCAGGGTCTCGTCCAGCGGGGTTTCGCCGTTCTCCAGTGTCTGGACGATATCTTCTAGACTCTTCAGCGAATGTTCGAACGATTCTGTTTTTTCAGTTTTGGTCTTTTTGGGCATACAGGAATTGGCTTAAAAATGATGTTAAAACAAGGTAATCATCAAGTACTACTTTTTCAATCTTAAAATGGCACTCCCATTATCGTATGAAATTAACAACGTCTAAAAACCGTTCATATCTTATCCCGATGCACCATAGTTGTCGAAGCTTGACCCTTGGGCATGACGATCACTTCATTGATGTTGACATGCGCCGGGCGTGAGGCAACAAAGACGATGATATCGGCAATGTCTGAACCTACGAGCGGTTTGATATTTTCATAAGGTTTTTTTGCTCTTTCGACGTCGCCTTTGAAGCGGACAATGCTGAAATCCGTTTCCACCAGGCCAGGGTCCACCGTGCTTACGCGAACCGGTGTATCGATCAGATCCATGCGCATGCCTTTGGTAAGAGCGTCTACGGCGTGTTTAGTTGCGCAGTATACATTCCCTCCTGGATACACCTCATGGCCGGCGGCGGAGCCCAGATTGATCACATGGCCGCGTTTGCGCTGTACCATTCCGGGAATGACGGCGCGGCTCACGTAAAGCAAACCTTTGATATTTGTATCGATCATTTCTTCCCAATCCGCTATCCGTGCTTCGTGAATTTTATCCACACCCAGCCCGAGGCCGGCATTATTAACTAAAATGTCGATTTCCGACCAATTTGCAGGTAATCCGTCGACCGTTTTTTGCACATCGTATTGCCGCGTGACATCAAGGGAAAGGCAAAGGGATTCGGTACCAAATTTATTTTTTAACGTTTTTGCCAATTGGTCAAGCTTTTCTTTTCTTCGGGCCGCGAGGATGAGGCGAACGTCCTGTTCTGCAAAGGCAATGGCTGTGGCTTCACCGATACCTGCGCTGGCTCCCGTGATGAATACGATTTTATTTTTAAGGGATTCCATAGGATCCTTTCTGCTTTAGTTTTAAATCGCGCCAATCTAAAAAAATATATCGGTTGAAACAAGCGGGGAATTCAGAAAAATAAAAAGCCGAACGAAATTCACAAGGTTTTTTAAACATTGCTTTTTTTAGCGAATGTCGATATATTCGCCCTTAACGAAAAAACCAACATTTGGGAATACGGCGATGGTTGAAGCAAAGTTTTACAGGGTGGAATCGGACCACGTGGTCTGCGAACTCTGTCCGCGCGCCTGCAAATTAAAAAACGGCGAAGAAGGCGACTGCTGGGGTTATACCAACGTGGACGGCAAACTATATGCGAGCAATTACGGACGTATCGTGACCGCGGTGTACGACCCGATGGAAAAGAAACCGTTCTATCATTATTATCCCAATTCGACCGTTCTTTCCGTGGCGGCCAACGGATGCAATATGCGGTGCCAATTCTGCCAGAATCATGAGGTCTCACTCGAACGGAAAGAGCAGAGAGAAATATCACTCCAGACGCTGCTGGATTATTCCGGTAAGAGTCATTCCATCGGCGTGGCTTACAGTTTTACCGAGCCGTTGACCTGGTTCGAGTTCTTGCTTGACGCCACGCGTAAACTCAAAGGCATCGGACAAAAGAACATTCTGATCTCCAACGGGTACGCCAACGAAAAACCTTTCAAAGAAATTCTACCGTACATCGACGGGATCAATATCAGCGTTAAATCCATGCGGCAGGAAGTATATGATAAATACGTCGAAGGGAACCTGGCCGTGGTGTTGAATTCGATCCGGCTGGCTTATAAAGAAACGCACATGGAGCTGACGTATCTGATGATCCCCGGCGAAAGCGACAGCGAAAAAGAGGTCGGCGATTTTGTGGATTTTGTAGCAGGGATCGGTAAGGATATCCCGGTTCATTTCAAGCGGTTTTTCCCTCATCACAAATTGACGAATATTGCTATGACGCCCAATGAAAGTATGGTTAGGGCGTATAAGATCGCCAGCCAGAAATTGAATTATATTTACCTTGCCGATACGGATATTGACGGCGTTTCGGATACCTTTTGTCCCAACTGTAAACGTCTGATCATCAAGCGCAGGGACTATCAAGCCAATCTGGGCGGCATGCGCGGACCTAACTGTAAATTTTGCGGGCATCGCATTAACATCAAATTCTAAATTTACCTCAAAGGCGCGCACGGTATTCCTTGCCTGCAGCGACAAAAATAAGGAGAGATGTTTTTTTGAATATACGCAGATCTTTTTTGAACGCCGACAAACGTTTTTTTGAAATTTTTGTAACGGTTTTTCTTGTCGTTTTTCTTTTCAATTTAGCCGCGTGTGAAGACGATGGCTCCAATGCGGTTGGATTGGATGGAATTGATACGGGCAGTCTGGCCGGCAATATTAAAACGGACACATTGTTTGTCGAGTCTCTTGTCCGCGACACGTCATTTATGGATTCCGTGACCACAGGAACTTCCGACCGATGGTACCTTGGGTCGGTGGATAATTATGATTTTCGCATTGCGATGCGTTTTATTATTCCGCAGGAAATGGAAAGTGTTATAGTAACAAGTGCAAAACTCCAATTGGTCTCATCAGCGGCCTACGGCGCACCGGGTTCTTTTACGGCTAATATTCATGCAATTAAAAAGCACTGGACGCTGGACGATCTAAAATGGAACCGTTTGACCGGTGCCGGGGACTTCGGCGACATTATTGCACAGGGTGTGGTCAACTATTCTCTGGATGCTGGAAATTTCATGACGATCAATATCCCAAAAGATACTATTCAACATTGGATATGGTCACTTAATGATTCCAGCCGCGCGAGACTCAATAACGGGTTAATGATAGATTTTTCCGGGGCAAGTTTTGTACAACAGTTTTATGGTGCATCCAATCTTAACTTCTCCGGTGTACCGGATACCAACCTCGTCCCTCGTCTCGACATATATTATCAGAAAGTCGATCCGAATACCCAACAAATTGTCATTGACCATGTAATCCTGACCCCTGTGACTACTTCGAATGGGTATTACACGCAAGGTATTAGTGGTTTCATATTTCAGGATCGGGCTCCACAGCCCACCAATATGATGACGGTTGGAGGCGGTGTACCGTATCATTCTTTAATGTATTTTAATACGTCAAAGATACCGAGCAATGCGACCATTAATTTGGCAACACTCATAATGAAATTGGATCCCTCCGGCAATTATCAATACAGTTCCGGGGATTCACTTTTACTTCAGGCATTAAGGGTGGGTAGTTCGGATTGGCAATCAGGAGCCCTTAAGGTTGTGAGCCTGGACCGGGCATTTGTTGACCCTTTGTCACGTTTTCGGCAGCGCCTTACGGATAACGGTAAAGATGATTCGCTGACTTTCAATATATCACGTCAATTCCAGGAATGGACTACCTTTCCATCACAGAATTTCGGATTGCAGATTTCTCACGCAGACGAAATATTTGGAAATTTCAGAAAATTATACAGGGTCCGCTTTATCAATAATCCATCGGACCGGGAGAATTCCCCGAAAATAATAATTTTTTACACCTTGCCGCCGGAAAATTAATATGTTTATCAGACTACGTTTCTTAGTGTTTTTGTTGGGATGTTCCCTGATCCCTTCGCCGTTATTTGCCGGCGGGTCGTCATATTCCTATGCCAGTTACGGTTTGGTTGACTACCGTCCCAATATACGCGCAACTGGGATGGGCGGTGTTAACATTGCCGTACCTAGCAGTTACACAATCAATTTCAACAATCCGGCAGGATTGATAGGCCTTCAAATGACGCGTTTTGAGGGGAGTTTTTATTATGAAGGCGTGAAGGTGAGTAATTCATCACAATCGGCGTTTTCGAATTCCGCGAACCTGAATCATGTTGCATTTGCTATTCCGTTTGGGAAAAACTTTGCGGCGGCATTCTCCTTGGCCCGGTATTCCAAGGTCGAATATAATTATGAAAAAACAGCTTTTTTCAATGATCTGAAATATACAGAAAAATTCGTCGGCGACGGAGGGCTTCGTCAAATGTCTTTTTCGCTGGCTGGAAGAATTCAAAAACAATGGACCGTAGGTGTATCGGCGCAATATATGCTGGGGTCGATCCAGCGAAATTGGCAAATTCTATGGGATTCCGGTGAGTTTTCAAATACCAGTGATGCGCGTACGGATCATTTAGGCGGTTTACGTTGGGTTGCCGGAGGGATATATGAATATCAGAGATATCATTTTGGCGCGTATATCGCACTGAGTACCGATATGACAAAAAAAGTTTTACAAACGGACGCTCTTGGTGATACAACTTTGCAAAGTTATGGTCAATCGGCTTCGCCTTTTGAATTGGGTATTGGAGGTACGTATGATCTGGATCGGCGTTACCTTTTGGGTATGGATATTGTCTATTCGGGTTGGAACGGTGTTAAAGCTTTTGCAAGCAATCAGGATAACCGGAACACTTTGCGTATCGCATTAGGGGCTGAGAGAAGACCGTCGGTGTCCATATCGTCGCCTTATTTCGACAAATGGTATTACCGCGGCGGGTTTTATTTTCAAAACATGTATGCGAGCGGAGCGTCAAATAGATTTTCCAATGAGTATTTTGTGACGGCTGGATTCGGAATGCCTTTTAACAAGGATAAGAATGTTTTAGACATTACCCTTGAATTAGGTCAAAGAGGATCCGTTTCCGCTAATTCGGTCCGTGACCGGATCTTAAGAATCAATTTTTCTGTATCGGGCGGTGAACGCTGGTTTCAAAACAGGCAAAGAAGATAATGGTCATTTGGTATCAGAGATAAGAAAGGAAGTACATTATGAAGATAACGACAGGATTATGGATGCTCGCTTTTATGTTTATGTTATCTAAAAGCGTAGTAGCGCAGGGTGCGCAGGAGGGAACACCGGAATTTGAATGTTTGAAAATATGGAGTACCGGCAGCGAATACTGGAAAAATCAGGAATATGCCAATGCGATCCCGTATTTTTGGCGGGCATTAGACTGCGACAAAGGTCTGCATGCAAAGGACAGCCTGAAGTTCACAAGTGTTTATGAAAAGCTTGCGGATTGTTATTATCAGATCAAACAATTTGACAGCGCAATCTACGTAAGGAAAATGGGTTATGCTTTACTGCAAAAGCCGCAACATCTTTATGAGATTGGCGGGATATTCCACAAAGGCTTATTGAATTTTGATTCTGCCGCCTATTATTACAGACAATATTATAATATATCCGGCGAGCTGGAGGAGTTGAAGCGCATTGCCGGTATGTGGATGGAAGCGGCCAAGTACAAGGAAGCGGTATTGGTATATGATGAATTTCTTGATAAAGATACCAAAGACGAGGCCACATGGGTTTACGTGCTGGATCCTTTAAAAAAATCCTACATTAAAATTGTAGGGAAAGAGAAATGGCTTGAGAGATGCAAGAAGTATACAGAGCTTTTTCCGCAGGGGCCGAAAGATTTCTACATCAGCGATTTGCTGGATGCTCAGCTTAAGCAGGGCGATTATGACGGAGTGATCAAGACCGCACTTGAGATCGTTCAAAAGGATCCTAACAGCAAAAGCGCCTGGATCAAATTAGGTGAAGGTTACGATGCAAAATTACAGCATAAGGATGCGATCGAAGCCTACGAACACGCATATAATCTTGACGATAAGGATGCCGATCTGATATGTAAATTGGCGCGCGTATATCTGGATGCAGGTAACAAGGTCAAGACATGGACATTGTGTCTCAAAGCGAAAGAATTGAAGAAGTTCGGTCAGCCATATTTTCTGATCGGACTTGCGATTCTCGACGGGATCAAAGCCTGTTCGGGCAACGTTCTGAATATCGAAGCTAAGGAGGCGAATATGGTGGCGCTGAAATATTTCGAACAGGCCGGGGGTTTCCCCGATACGGAGAAAAACGCCAAATCGTATGCTTCCGTCTGCCGGCAAAACGGTGTGACCAAATCAGACAGCTTTATGGGAAGTTTAGGTAAACTGAAGGCGTCGTCATGCTACAGTTGGATGCTTGATACGGATTATATCAATCCATATAAATAATTCTGATATAAATTTCTAATGCCTTCGGCTGGATTGCTTCAGAATCAATCAGCCGAAGGTTTTTTTTTGTTCGTTTATACGTTTTTTTGACTATAAAAAAAAGCTTTTCGTTGCACTTTTTTTTGTATATTTATATATGTTTACTCATAACAATTAAAACAAATAGATTACAAGATCTTATCATTATTCTATCAAGGAGGGTATCTTGAAACGTATTATCATTTTCTTAGTCATTGTGTTGACGACGACCATCAGCGGATATGCGCAGGAAGCCGTTGTTTTACAAAAACGGCATTTGGTGAATATACCAACCGCAGGCGTCCTTCAGCGCGGGCAATATGATATCGGGATGCGTTTGTTTGATGACGGCGGTGTACTGACGAGTATCGGTGTAGGCGTAACGGACCGGTTCATGTTCGGTATCGCTTACGGTGGGGAGAATATCATCGGTTCTGGAAAAGTGAAATTTAATCCACTGCCAGGCGTGGAAGCGCGATATCGTGTTATCGATGAAAGCGTACCCGGACCTGCGCTCACAATAGGTTTTGATAATCAAGGATATGGCCCGTTCATTAAACGCGCTGTTGTGGATTCTACCCGGAAGAAGATCAATCGATATACGCAGAAATCCCGGGGGCTGTTCGTTGCTCTGAGCAAGAATTATGCATTTATGGGAAACACGGGTATTCATGGCGGCATCAGCTGGTCGGTGACCGAGAAAAAGGACAAAGACAACGCTCCGGCTTTTTTTGTTGGGGTGGATAAGAGCCTTAATAATGAGCTTTCCTTTGTTGGGGAGTATGACTTAGCGTTGAATGATAACAAAGGGATCGTAGGACATAAAAGGGGTTATTTGAATATTGGCTTGAAATTCAATTTTGGCAGCAGAGTCATGATCGATTTCATTATGACCGATATCCTTAATAATTCAAGAGACTTCGGAAAATTCTCGCGAGAGCTCAGATTGTCACTTGTGAACACTTTTTAGAAGAATTATAGCTCTTGTTTGTTGTCAAAAAAATAAAACAAATTTGTTGACAATACTGGTTTAATATTGTATATTAATAGTGTCAATAATTGTGGAGCCTAAATCCTTCTTGAAAGGAAGGGTAGTTTTATGATAACAAACAAAACAAAAACCGGTTTACAACTTGCCGGCATGCTCTTTTCAGTTTTCGCATTTTCAAGCTGTTATACGGTTCTTAAACAATCCGGTGAGTATTATTCCGAATTTGGCCAGGGTTTCCGGGATACTTCGGTCGTAGCCATGGAGGAGGTTTCTCCGACAGATAGTGTAGCTGAAGAGGAGGAAACGGATTCCGGTCAGGCCGAAAATTCTGAAACCGTTATAATCAACCGCTATTATTATGATTCTCCATGGTGGTCGGGTTACGGGTACGGTTACCCTGGCCGCTACTGGGCAGTAAGCGTCGGTTATACCTGGTATCCGACCTATTGGTACCAGCCTTATGACTATTATTATTGGGGCGGTTGTTATTATCCATCCTATCCGGGTTATTATCCGTATTATCCGGACCCTTGGTACGTCCCTAGTCCCCCTTATTCATCCAACTCCTACCGCAGGAATTACGGCTTACGCCATGATGCCCTGAATATATCCGCATCCGGTATCAACAGAATAAATTCAGCTAACATAACGCCGGTTCTTTCACAGAGACAATACAATACAGGGACTACGGCCGGTTCTAAATCTACGGTTTCAACACAGGCCAAAAAAGAAGTAAAAGAAAACAAGAAGAACCGCAGGCGGTTTAATACTAAATCGGCTACGACGACATCCAGAACCGCTGAGAAAAAAAATACAGGCAATAATACTTCGTCCGGTAAACGTGAATACAAGGAAGTCGACCTCCCAAAAAACAATAATCGGTCTGCTGAACGCGGATTTGAAAATGCTAAGAGCCATTTTACGCGAACAGAAAACCAGTCTTCCCGGAGTTATAATAATAATAACTCAACCCGGAGCAGTAATTCATCACGTTCGTCCGGAACCAGGTCCAGTTCGCCTAATGTCAACAGTCGAAACTACAATTCCAAGCGGTGACCGGCTATGTTAAAAAAAAGATTATGCATTGTACTGCTTTTGTTCCTGATGATCAGCATTACAACGGGGTGTTATACTGTCATCGTTCATCAAAGGACCATTTCATCACCTGCGGAAGAAAACCCAGCCGACCCATCCGGTTATTTGCCATCCGTTAGTTTATCCGAACCAACTTCATGTGTTACATGCCATAACGGTGATCCGGGATATAGTAATGTGTCATCGGTACACCCGACTTTCGGGCCGTCGTCCATGTGGGTTTATTATTATGATACGGATATTCCGTGGTGGTTTTCGCGTGAACAAGCTGATGATGCAGCGGAAAATGACAGTACGGAGCTTGGCGATACAGGAACCCGCCGTTATTATGGCCGCCGCCGAGAAGCGCTGAATAATGACAATGCCAGCTCATCCATTACACCAACCAACGGTATGAGTTCGGAAGGCGGGGCGTTTATTCCATCCTTTCCAGCATCGATACCTTCCGGAGGGGGCACGATCACCACAACGATAACAGCCGATTCGACTAAAGCGCAAGTCGTTGACAGTTCGCAGGCCAAACAGGAGTCTGGTAAAGCCGAGTCGCACAACAAGAAACGCAATTACGGTCTGAGAAAAGATGCTAAGAAAAAATAAGGAGTGATCTTCATGCTGCTTCGACATAGCTTTGTCATATGTATGAGCCTATTAGTTGCACCCTTTCTTCATGCGCAGAATGAAACAGATGCCATTCGGCCTTTTCAAAATGAATTCGGCCCAGGCGCCCGCGCGATGGCGCTTGGAGGCGCCTACTCTGCTGTGGCGGAGGATTATACCGCCGTATACTGGAATCCGGCCGGGCTTGCGCAGATTCGAAAGATGGAATTTTACGGCAGTTTATCCCATCTGAGCCTGAATAATCGAATCGGATATCAGGGAAAGACAACTGAAAACACTAACGGATTTACTAATATGAATGCGATCGGTGTGGTATTTCCGATTCCCACCTATCGCGGCAGCCTTGTATTCGGCATCGGATATCACCGGATCAATGTCTTTGATGATTTTCGTCAAGTGATCGGGTCGCCACATGACACCGCTGGACGTAGTTTTTATCAGGAGGAGAAGACCACGGCAGGAGGTAATCTGAACCAATGGTCTTTTTCTGGAGCCGTTGAACTCACTAAAACGTTGTCGGTTGGAGCTACTCTTAATCTGCTTGTCGGTAGTAATAATAATGATGTAACATATTTTGAAGATGACAGCTACGACGATCTACTTATGGATGTTTATACACGAGACGTGGAATTCCAAATCAATCCGGATTACACCGGCGTCGGATTTAAGATGGGTACACTTCTAAAGCCTTCCGATAATTTGCGAGTTGCACTCACAGTAACAACGCCAACGTCATTAAGAGTGGAGGAGAATTCGAATTATTCTGAATATTTAGTTTATGACGATAGTCGTCCGGACGATCCTATAGCATCCGAGGGTTTCTTGAAATATCGGATCACATCACCGTGGAAGTTTGAATTCGGTGCTTCTTACAAATACAAATTATTCTTACTCTCGGGCGCAGTTGAAATGACCGACTGGACTCAAACCCGGTTTCACTCCAATATTGTTGATACAACTTTCAAAAATATCGACGGTGAGATCAATCAAAATATTTTATCAAATTACCGCCAATCGGCAAACTACCGCCTCGGTGCAGAATCGGCGCTTCCGAATTTAGGCGTTAAAGTGATGGCTGGCTATTTTTATCAACAGTCACCTTTTAAGCAAGGTAAACAAAGAGTTGCAAGCAATAAACAGTTCCTATCCGGCGGATTGAGTTTCTTACTTGACAAACAGGTCAAGATCGACGCGGCATATCAACACGGGTGGTGGAAACAGTCAACAGCAGATTTTTTGCTCGGGTTGGATTACCAAGGCAATGAGCTGGCTACCAAAGAAAAGATTACGTCAAACAGTTTTACTATCAGCTTGAGCTATCGGTTTTAGATCTATCAAATCAACCTGGCTTATGAACATCAAAAACGTATTCAGCGGCGGGCTTTTATCCGCCGTTCTTTTTTGTTATTTCTCAGTATCGGATGCCCTAAATAGCCAAACCAGAAGACTGAATCAGACCACAGCATCTTTACATGCGAAGATCGGAGCTGACTCAGTATTTGACGAAGCCATTCTTGAATTAGTTGATAACATCAGAGGCAAAGACATTTGTTCGTTGATCAGTACGCTTGCCTCGGATTCATTTGCAGGACGCGCAACCGGTTCAAACGGGTATGAAAAAGCAGCGAATTATGTAAGCAGGTATTTTGAACAAAATAATGTAGTGCCGGTCGGCAGCACGTACTTTCAGAATTTCAAGATCGACACCAAAACCGTCAGATCGAAAGTTCATCTGCAAAACGCCTCAGAAGATTCCGTTGAAACCATGAATGTGGTCGGGATAAAAAAAGGGATATTCCATCCGGATGAATACGTTGTGATCACGGCGCATCTGGATCATTTGGGAAAAAAACAGGACAGCATCTATCACGGGGCAAACGATAATGCCAGCGGCATCGCGGTGATGATGGCTGTGGCGCACGCGCTGAAAGATATTCCGACTGATCGTTCTGTGGTCTTTATTGCCTTCACGGCCGAAGAGGTAGGACTGATGGGCTCGGGATATTTTGTAACGCATCCACCCATCGACCTTAAGAAGATCCGATTCATGGTCAATCTTGATCTGGTTGGCTCAGGCACTAACGGTATCATGGTTCAGGGTGTGGACGGGCATAAAGAAGTTTTTACAGCGATTCAGGTGGTCAATCAAAAATATTTTCAGTTCGAACTCGGTACGCGCCCTAATTCTCCCAATTCCGATCAATACTATTTCCATCTTCTCGGCGTTCCTGCTTTTTTTATGTATGCGTATAATGGGACCATACCGTATCATTCACCCGGCGATACGGCGGACAAAATCGACTCCGTCGTGATTGAGAATGTGGCGAAGTTTGTGCTACTGAATGTGTGGGATTTTGCAAGGAAAGAGAGGTAAAGGTCCAAAACGGATAGAAAGGATTGATGTGAAACCGGCTTTGCAACGCTGCAGAAATACTGCACTATGACTTGAACTAAATAGGGGAAGAAAATTCAAATGAAAAAAATGATTTGTGTCATCATCGTTGTTGTCTTGATTGGGTGCTCCCATGCAGATCAGGACAAAATTCTGACGATCACTTTGCGGGAAAACGGTAATGTAATAGAGAAGATAGATGTAAACAATTTCATTAATCTCGATACTAATAAAATGGTACGCAAGTCGCTAACTTCAACCAAAAAGAGAATCACGTTGCATTTTGAAGTTCCAAATGTGCTTGGCCCCGACACATCCGGAGAGCGAGTTGCATACTGTTTATTTCGAAGTGGTGATAAAAAAATAGTCGAATTAGTCTCAGTGCCATACCCAATATATTCTGGGCTTTCATCTGTAACAGGATCACTTTCAAATCCAATTGTAGGAGAGCTTTTTGTGTTCTACATCGCAGGTTTTGGGGTCGTCCCGGTGAAAGGACAACTTATACTAACGCCACATGATTCAATATTCTCGCCCTTTTTGCCAGCGGATACTCTGCAATTAAATGATTCGAACATGATCGACAAGGTTAAATCAGTTAGAATACCGCTTAGTGTGTGGCACCGTGAAGGAGCGCTGACGCTTTCCTTGACTACGAGTCATAGTAACATAATCGTAGTGTGGAATCCAGAATACAAATATAACAAATATTCGGCTTACTTGGTTCCCAATGATGACAATTTCACTTTTGATTTGACCCCCCACCCACTCACGGACTTAGAATTTTGTTTCATTAATCTAGACGACTTTAAGTAAAAGAGGCTGTCGACATACCGCAAGCCCTCAGCTTTCCAGTTTTTGCTGTTGAATCTCAATAACGAGAAGCACGGGATTCGATTTCACAATAATTAATTACCTGGCAATTTGATATGTGTGTGGCGTTTTCGAAGGCAAGATGATCCCGAAATAGAAATTTCCGAGCCCCTCTGTTCGCCCGAGTACTGTTAAATGAATTGAAGAATGTACAGAAGAATTCTATTGTCTCTTGATAAAAACCTCTGATGTGATTATTTTTGACCTGTCTCAGAAATAAAGAAACACTATGTTCAAAAACATTTTTTTTACAGTATTTTTATTATTGTATGCGGTATTGGAACTCCCCGCGCAGAATATCCGGTGCCATGCCTCGGTAGAGCGCACGGTGATCGAAGCCGGAGAGACATTTACATTGACAGTCGAAATCAGCGGAGAGGATGTAAATGTGACCGCTTATCCGCAGTTGCCGCAGCTAAAAGGCCTGGAAGCCGTTTATTCCAATGCCGGTGAATCCACGTCCATACAGATCATCAACGGCAAAAAAAGCGTTTCAAAAAGCTACCAATTCCTGTTGCGGGCACGCGAGGTTGGAAAATGGAGTATTCCATCGATCAGTGTAGAAAACGAAGGACGCGCTTATACGACGCAGCCGCTGACCATTGAGGTTGTTCCGGCCGGCGCTATTTCTGGAAATCAAAATCCTTCCTTATCGAAAGAAGTGTTTCTGGCCATTGTTCCTGCAAAAAAAGAAGCTGTGGTCGGCGAACAGATCATGGTGTATCTGAAAATTTTTACGCGCGTTAATATCACACAATATTCGCCGACAAAAACACCGAATTTCGTCGGATTTTGGGCGGAAGATTTTCCGATCAAGCAGCCGCTTGAGCCGGAGCGGGAAGTATTGAACGGTATCACCTACTCCACATTCACGATCAAACGAACGGCAATATTTCCCACTCATGCCGGAACGCTTCAGATCGATCCGGCAGAAATCGATTGCGAACTGCGGATTCCTAAAAAAGGACGTAGCAGCATGTTCGATGACTTCTTCTCGCCTTTCGGCGACCCGTTCGGACAGGTTGTTCAGACCAAATTGGTGTCTAATGCCGTGGCGATCAGCGTAAAAGAATTACCCGGTGAGAAACCGGCCGGGTTCACCGGGCTTGTGGGAAATTTTGACGTAACGTCCTCGGTAGATAAGAGTTCTCTCAAAACGGGGGAAGCCGTTGTTTACAAAGTTGAGATAAGCGGAACCGGGAATATTATGGCGGCTGAGACTCCGGCCAATCCTTTTTCCGAAGATTTTGAGAAATACGATCCTAAAAGCTCAGATGAGATCAATAAGAAAGGTAACCTGATCAGCGGGAAGAAGACGTTCGAGTTTGTCGCCGTCCCGCGTGCATCGCGACAATTTGAAATCCCGCCCTTCGTTCTTTCCTATTTTGATCCGGCTGCCGGAAAATATGTTTCAAAGACATCCGTCTCACAGGTGTTGAGTATTTCGCAGGGAACGGGAGGAATTGCCGGCGGTGCCGGTTTATCCAAAGAAGAAGTTGCACTATTATCCAAAGACATCCGGTTCATTAAATCCGAAGTCAGCGACTGGAATGAGAGCGGACAAAGTTTTGTCTACAACTGGTGGTTCATCATTCTTTGGATCATTCCTGCCGGCGTATGGATTGGCGGATATCAATATCTAAAAAAACGGGAAAGTCTATTGCAGGATGTGGAGGGTATGAAGTATCGAAAAGCAAGTCCCTTAGCAAAAAGACGTCTCAAAGCTGCAGAAAAACTGATGCAAGGCAACCGGCTGGATACTTTTTATTCCGAGATCGCCAAAACGCTGAGCGGATTGGTTGCCGACAAATTGAAGATTCCCGAAGCGGCGATCATGAAAGAGGATTTGGAAGCACGGCTTCGTGAAAAAAGGGTCGACGATGCGCTGATCAAAGAATACATTGACTGCCTTCACACCTGCGATGAA
>CAZHUW010000048.1:3085-18791 GCA_964535295.1 uncultured Bacteroidota bacterium | reverse complement strand
TATTGATAACGAATATATAGATGCGCCCAAGGACGCTATTGAAGCGTTCATAGATCAGTTAATCGGATATGGGCTTTTAGAATATCGTATCGGCGTTTCGGGTATTGATCCGGATTGGGACATCAAGTTGTGCGAACAACTTGATGCCGTTGCGGCAGAACTTCCCCTGATACAAGATTTGGTTATGGCGCTGACTCAAGTGCGTGAGATAGCCGTGAAATATGCAGATACGGAATTGGCTGAAAGAAAGTCATGTTTGATAGAAGCTCATTCGCGATTTCGCTCGATCTGCATGACATTGCATGAAGCGGCTGGATTGCCTCAAGAAGAACGTTTGCCGCCGGAAGAATATCACAAATTTCAAATTCAAAAAGAGAGAAAAGAAAAGAAACTATCAGAAAAAAACGGCCCAACATCCAAAACTGATGAGCAGCCTTTTGAACCCGTGGAGAAAAAAGAGCAATCTTTTAAGCATGAACACTCTACTTTTTTCGACTTTCGACCGGAACAAATGTTCTATGAAGACACGACGTTGGACATTTCACCGGAACTTAATTCGGAGGGCGTTTCGGCTTGCATCTCAAGTTTAAATCGCCTTTTGGATCAGATGTTGCTTTTCGAAGGTCATTCGGACGAGCGTGATACCATGGCATACTATTTCGAACAAAAATACGGGCGCAGTGCGAAGATTGATTTGCTGACTTTTTACGAAGATTATTACCGGGAATATAAAAAGCCAGAGGCTGAGCGTTTAAAACATTTGAAAGAACAACAAAAAGCTAAGGAAGGAGACAACCAGTCGCCCAAAAATAACCCAAATGATGAAACTAATAATGAAAGCAAGATTCCAAAAGTCAGAGAAAGACAAATACTCCGAAAACAATGGCAAGAAAACTTAGCTTCCAAAGTAAAAGCCGAAACCAACTTCCGTCAACTCCATGCTTTTCAGTTGACGTTACGACACATTGAAGAAAACAACAGAACATTGACCTTAGTACGCAATAATAAACACGTTGTCGGATCGTTCGGCGCTTTTGTTCAATTTTTTGAAGAAAAGGATACTGAGGGCAACAAAAAAATTATGGGTGTTTTAAACGCTTCTCTCCCTGGGTTCGGAAAAATGTTCAGCCGCTTTTTACATGTTTTGGAACCCAAAATCACTGACGATCTGCGTATTGCCAACATGGCTTTGTCACAACGAGATATCCTTGTTGAAGACTGTGACGCATCGTATTTCAACGCAAACCTGCATCCGCCATTGATGCCATACGAAATATGGATTCCTAACGGCCACAATAGAATGTCGCCCGAATTTCAAATTCCGGTAATGGATCTAGAGGTGTCACATAACGCTGAAAGTGATCAATTGGTACTGATCCATAAACCAACCGGAAAAAAAACGTATGTATTTGATTTGGGTTTTCAGGGTCATGGTGGACGATCCCAGCTTTTTCAGCTCCTTGAAAAATTCACTTTGGCCGAATATCTGTCCGTTTATCCCATCACCATAGCTGTTAATTCGTTAACAGAGCCAAACGCAAACGAAAATGATTTATTAAAAAAGGTGTTTACGCGCCAAAGAATTATTTTTGACAATTGGCTGATCCTCCAGCGAAAAACATGGTTTATTCCAAAGGACCTCTTGCCAATCCTTCAACCTAAGGAATCCGACTGGTCCTATTTTGAAAGGGTCAATGAATGGAGACATTCTTATCACATTCCCGATGATGTTTTCATCTTTGTCGCTGGAAAATGGAATGATAATATTAGTCCCGAAGACGGAAAAAAGCTCGGACATGATGACCGGAAACCACAATACGTTTCTTTTAAAAACCCATTCTTGATAAGTCTTTTTGCTTCTTTGATCAAGAAAACTCCGGGCGTTCTTCGAATTGAAGAAATGCTCCCTGGCCCTCAGCAATTAAATACGATCGGCACCAAAAAGTACGTCACCGAATTTGTTTTGCAATGGTATACATCTGGAAATCCGTCATGAGCGGTTCAAAGCAATGGCTTTCAGCCTATTTGTTTTATTCGGAACCTTGGGAAAAGTTTCTGATTGAAGCCGTTCATCCCTTTGTAGAAAATATTTTCAAAGAAGGTTTGTCGGAACAATTTTTCTTCATCAGATATTGGGAACGCGGACCTCACATCCGTCTTAGATTTAAAGGCCAGCCGGATTTATTGGAAAATGTGTTAAGGCCGAAATTAAAGTCTTATTTTAGAGATTATTTTAACCGGTATCCTACCGTTAGAAAAGATCCGGATTGGGTTAAGAACTTGCCGGAAGGGCAGAAGTGGTTTCCAAACAACTCCATTCAGTTAATTGCGTATGAACCCGAAATTATCCGTTATGGCGGATCTGTAGGTCTTTTGATTGCTGAAAAGCAGTTTGAGATCTCTTCGCGATGCGTCTTAGCTGTCATTAGGGAAAGCAGTGCTTGGGACTATGAGCGTGCTCTGGGGGCTGCGATCCAAATGCATCTCAGTTTTGCCCATTCTATGGGAATGACTTTGCAAGAAACTGTGCGATTTTATTCATATATTTCCGAGGGTTGGCTTTTAAATGCCGTTGGACATGAGAATAGCCAGTCTTTTAAAGAATTGGATAAAAAAAAAGAAATCGTTTTAAATGCATTTATTGAAAGTTTCGATAAGCAAAAAGCGAAACTAGCGTCATTTCACAAAACGCTTTGGAACGCACTCGACAACCGGTGTGAATTTGAACAAGAATGGCTAAACACATGGCATAAAGGCATATCCCAAATTGCGGCAGAGCTCAGGAGAGCTCAATTAAATCAACAATTGATTCTTGAGAAAAGTAAGCTTTCCAATCCTTCTAATATAGATCCGAAAGACATTATAGCTTTTTCGCAAATTTTAGAAAGCTATGTTCATATGACCAATAACCGGCTTGGCATAATGAATCATGACGAAGCCTATTTGGGATTCTTGATCACACAAAGCTTGCTCTCCTTAGGTACTAATAATCCTGACTTAACTAAGTCTTAGGAAACTCTTGTGGATAATGTGCTGAGGAAACAATTGTATAATGAGGCCATCCGGATCGGAGATGAGATCTTGTTTAAAGCGGAGTATGACGGGAACGGGATATTCTGGAAGACAATGTCTATAGATTATGATCAGAAAGTGTCATGGAAAACAGATGAAGGTATTTATTCAGGCGTCTCTGGAATATGTTTGTTCTTTATAGAGCTTTATAAACAGACCAAAGACAAAAAATATCTGAACGTTGCTATTGAAGGTATGCGATGGGTTGAGCATTATTGCGTAAGTAATCCAACCAGCTATTTTGCTTTTTATACAGGACGTATGGGTGTTTCTTTTACCATGTTAAAAATGTCCGAGGTTATGAATGATAGATCGTACATAAAGAAAGCTTTGCGCATAGCCGAGCCGTGCGAATCTTTTCTTGAACAACAACATGTCAGTGATCTGCTTAATGGGATCGCGGGAACGATCCTTGGTTTAATTCATCTTCATTCGGCAACTCAGGAAAAATGGGTATTAAATAAAATTGGCTTATTTGTAGAACACCTGTTAGGTAGTGTCCAACCCGGACCTGTTGGATTATATTGGGACCGGTCTAACAACAATATTCGCGGATTATGCGGTCTTTCTCATGGGGCGGCTGGAATTGGATTTGTTTTTTTAGAACTAGGACACTATTTTCAGAATGAGGTTTTCTATTTGATAGCTCAACAAGCTTTTTCTTATGAAAATCATTGGTATGATGACAAGATCAATAATTGGCCGGATTTCCGAAAAGGAATATGGCGTCCGGACGACTTCGAAAAATTTGAAAAAGCTTATCGAGAAAATAATCTCGTTTTCTTTACAAATGGAGCCGATACGAATGCGTGGTGCCACGGAGCGGTAGGAATTGGGCTGTCACGTTTAAGGGGGCTTCACGTATTGAACCGTTATTCTGAAGATGTTGAAAGATCCATACAAAAAACCGCTAAAAAGCACATCAATAGCATAAATCAACGCATGACTTTTACGTTATGCCATGGTGGCGGCGGTGATGCTGAATTGTTTTTGCAGGCATTTCAATGTTTTCGGCAAGAACAATACATGGACCTAGCTGAAAACGTCGCAAAAAACGCTCTTCAATTTAAGAAAGAAAATGGCCTCTACCTATCAGGAATGCACAACAACGACCAATTGGAAGATACTGGTCTCTTTTTGGGTGTTGCTGGCGTCGCCTATTTTTATTTGCGAGTGCTGGAGCCGTTCAAAACAGCTTCCGTCCTTTTCCATGTGGTAGACTCTAAATGCAATGTTAAAATAAATTATTCCAATCTAACACTGCCCGAAGTAGACCTTAGAAAAAAGCTTGTAAATAAAGCCTTTCCACGAACTGCAAAAGTAATCGAAGCCTTCTCCCCTCAGATTCTAACGCTTTGGGATAGCACAGTAAGCCCATCAGTTAACACCCTAATCGCGTTTGTTAATTTAATTGAGAAAAATTTTCTTGCGCGAAATACAGAAGAAAAGTGTGTGCTTGACGTATTCAAGCTTGAATTGGAAAAAATTAGTATATATAACTCGATCCAAAGCTGTGCTTACCAACACATCAAAGAAATTGTAACGGCTGAAAAAGCCAATCATCTAATGAATCCAAACATTGATGGTTCTCGAAAAGCAATCCTTAATTCAGACGTTAGAATTCTCTGTACAGAATGGAACTGGAGTCAATCAATGCAACATCAATGGATTGACAACTTGAGCTTAAGTCCTGATGTTTATCGATTACTACTTAAACCCCACAATGGTGAAATCCTTGAAAAGGAAATATCCACATTGACTTATACGCTGTTGACAATCTTTGGGAATGAAACAATAATTGAGGAAGGAATTGAAAGAACCGTTCAATCTTTTGAAATTGAATCGGCCGAACAGATAGCGTCTGTAAAATCAATAATTCAGCAGCAGCTTAGAGAGCTTTTTTTAGCCGGGATCTTGATTGTCCTTGACTGAACTTAGAAAAATATGGGGGCCGCCCATGAAAGGGCAGACCCCCACAAACCTTGTTTACACTTTCTAAATTCCATAGCTATCGTTCTTCATTTATAGTAAGATTCAAACTGAAAACGTTTCAAAATATTTTTTAAGTTTACAGCGTTGTTATTTATATGTTTGAGTCGCCATTTAAAAAATGAGGTGAAATCTGTTTGTTTTCTGGTTACATTTTCTTGAGATAGGGGTCTTGAAGTTGTATCAAGATAGAGAAGGGTGATAAAGACAGTAAATGGGTTTTATTCGTCCGTTACTGTATTACTGCCTAACATAGAATTTTCGAACAATAAATAGATTATCGTTAACAAGCAATTTCCAATAATAAAGACCCGGACTTAAAGGCGTTGGTATCTCCACTGAAACGGCTTCTTCGCTGACTGAACTTTGCCACACTTCCCTGTTCCGATTATCCAATAACGAAATCCTTAAAACAGATCCTGCGGACTTTGAGACCCACTTAATAAGATAAGGTTTTCGAAGTGTGTCGCCGTTCACCGGGTATAAACCCGTTACCGAAGTTTCCGACCGGTAATTCTGATCGATAAAATTTTCCAACATAGAATTCTCCAAAAAATTTTCAGCTATCAGCTTTGGTTCGATCACCGGTCGTTTGGACTGCTTTGTTTCAATAATGGACGAATCCTCTTTCTCTTTTTTTGTGTCTACTAGTTTTAATGTATCGCTTTTCGTTTCCTGAGGAATGCCGGATTCGGTCAGCGGTTCGGGCATCCGGTCATTGAAGAATACTACAGCGGAGCCAATGAAAATAAAAATTATCGCAACCGCAGCATACCTGAGCCATGGAATCGAATGTGTTTGGAAGACACTGGATTCAATTGCCCCCATCTGACTTTCAGAAATTTCCAATTTGATTGATTCAATTTGATTGCAATCAAATTTAAATTCCCCTTCAAAGCAAATAACCTCGTCTACCTGGGCATCTACAATTCGGCCAATCAATGACGATACCGAAGTTGTAAACCGAATGTTACGACCAATGCAATCTCCTGACAGGTTGTGAAATAACCCCTTGAGTTGATTCTGCTCCAAAAACAATTCAAACTCGGTTGTTTTGCTGAGGTCATAAAAAATCACACGGTTCGAATCTTTGTTAACTACGACCTTCGTCTGAAGATCAACGGTCTTTTTAGGTATGAATTCATAATCAAAGATTTGATTGTATTTAGCCGAACAATCATTACACCGACCCACGTGCCCAATGATCAAACTCTTCTCTTTTAAGCTGAACTGCTGATTGGAGATAACATAAGAACTTAACACTTCATAACTGAAATGAGATTTATTGGTATTCAGACTTTTTTTATAATCTTGAAAATACTTATCAAACTGTTCCATAATCTCTGTTTACCCCCAAATATATAGTTTAAAAAAACTTAAAAACGTTTCACCCCTTCAAACCTTATACGTGGCCGTTTTTTCGAAGATATTCTTCGAATGAAATACGAAGCCTTCTGATTTTGGTTCGGACTGTGTTCTCGTTGAGATGAAAACGCCTTGCCATATCTACAAGAGCGATATTGTGTTCGTCAATTAAAGTATTGAGAATATTCATTTCCTCAGATGGGAGTGTTCTCTTAAAACGCGCTATAGTAACCATGAGTTGATCGGATTCCATCAACCCATGAGGATCCGGATCGCCGGAAGGGGTTTCGGACAGTGAAAACTCTGTTCGATCGTTGGTTAATCGGGTTTCCGGAGTAATTACGCCACTTTTAGAGTAAATTTTATCCAAAACTGCCCAACATTGGATTTTAATAGATCTGTGAATGTAATGCTGTTCATTTTTGACTTTTTCAAAATCTATTTTACTTATGTTAAGAAAGATGTCGTGAGCCAAGTCATTAAAGTCGATATAGCTATTTTGTATCATCAACTGATGATGGGTGAAATAGAATTTTCTAATAATCCTTGACCCGGTTGTGTCATCAGCAAAATATTTCTTGTACAGAACTGTTTTGTCCATTACAAAATTGTACAAAGTCTGGAAAAAAAATGAAGTTTTTTCTTTTTTAAAGATATCCAGTATCCGGACATCTAGTCCCCAAACGATATTCCCAGATCGCGCGCGGTCATGATGATATCGCAATCGAGTGGAACGGTTTTCATGCGCCGCGTTGCCTGATCGAGGGGAACATACTGGACGGACGGCGGATCCAGCGCAACCATCACATTTGATTTTCCTTCCTCCAACGCACGTACTGCCGCCGCTCCGAAACGAAGCCCGAGAAGACGGTCAAAAGTTGTCGGGCTGCCTCCGCGGAGCAAATGTCCAAGCACCACACAGCGGGTCTCTTTGCCGGTCACTTCCTCCAGTTTATGTGCAACAAGATTACCGATTCCCCCGAGCCTCTCAGGAGATCCTTGGCGCCGCTCGATCACCGAAATATCTCCGCCTTTGGGTTTAGCGCCTTCCGCAACCACCACGATCGAATGTTTTCTTCCCTGCCGCTGCTGCGCTTTGATCTTTGCGGCAACCCGTTCAAGATCGAATGGGATTTCAGGTATCAATATGACATCGGCGCTTCCTGAAACGCCAGATTCTAAAGCTATCCAGCCCGCATAACGGCCCATGACTTCCACAACCATGATCCGCCGATGCGATTCAGCCGTAGAATGCAGGCGATCGATACACTCGGTAGCAAATGACACAGCGGAATCAAAACCAAACGTGATGACGGTTTTGTCGAGATCGTTGTCAATGGTCTTTGGGACGCCGATGACACGAACGCCTTTACGGGCAAGTTCATTTGCAATCGATAACGAGCCGTCTCCGCCGATCGCGATCAGCGCATCAATGCCGTTCTCTTTCAAGCCTTCAATAAGTTCGCCGGAGCGGTCATACTCCCTTACAACCCCTTCTTCATCCGGCATCGGATATTTCAACGGATTCCCGCGATTGGTCGTACCGAGGATCGTTCCACCCAAATGCGTAATGTTACGGACAAGGTCCCGTGTGAGCTGTATCAACCCGCCTTCGGGATATTGTTCAGGCAGGAATAAACCGTTATATCCGTCACGGATACCGAAACATTCCCAACCACGGTTAAGCGCGGCGAAAACGACGCCGCGGATCACGGCATTCAAGCCCGGGGCGTCACCGCCTCCGGTATTTATTGCGATGCGTCTTATTACATTATTCTCTTTTCGGTTCATACACCCTCCGTTGCGTCTGCGTCACTTTCAAAGCCTGCTAATTTATCGAAAATTGTTTAAAAATCAAAAAAGGATTGCAATGATTTTAATTGTGCTTGAATATGAATCCATGCTCCGCTATTTTGAGCCATCACCAAAAAGGAACATATGACGCAAGACATTGACATATACATTCAAGCACGATATCCTCTGATCTATCTGGTTTCGTGGGAAGAAGATCGGATCCTGAAAACGCTGGACCAGACAGCTGTACACCTTCGGAAGATGCTTTTCGTATGGACGCAGACACAAGGCATGTATAATTACGTTTTGCCGGAACAGATCGATGAATCCAAATCCGATCCGGAATTGATGCTCAATCATATTGCATCCAGCCAGGACAATGCGATCTTCGTGCTTTTTGATTTCCACGCGTTCATGGAAAATATCGGCATTCGCCGCCAACTGCGCGATCTTGCCAAGTCGCTGCGCAAAAGTAACAAGACGATTGTGATCGTCGCGCCGAGCATGACCATGCCGCTGGAGCTCTCCAAAGATATTGCCGTTATCGATTTTGATCTGCCAATCCTGGCGGAGTTATCTCAATCCTTTGACGGCGCACTAAAGGTCCTGAATAAACGCCGCGACGTCAAACTTGAATTGACACCGGCTATCACCGAAAAACTATTGAAAGCGGCACAAGGATTGACGCTGGTGGAATTTGAGAACGTGCTCGCTAAATCCGTTGTGCACCGTAAAGCCATCGACGAGGACACGATCCTGGAAGTATTGGAAGAAAAAAAACAAGTGATCCGAAAATCCAGCACGTTGGAATATTTTTCGCCGGATGAGGATTTCGATCAGGTCGGAGGATTAGACCATCTTAAATCCTGGCTTACCAAACGCGCCGAGGCTTTTACGGAGCGCGCGGCAGAATTCGGTCTGCCCACGCCAAAAGGCCTCATGCTGGTCGGCACACAAGGCTGCGGTAAGAGCCTGACCGCCAAAGCGGTGGCGGCGCATTGGAATCTCCCATTACTCAAGCTCGATGTAGGTAGCGTATTCAGCGGTATCGTCGGTTCATCTGAAGCCAATATCCGTCATGCGATCAAAGTTGCGGAGTCCGTTAGCCCGTGCATCTTGTGGATCGATGAAATAGAAAAAGGATTTTCCGGTATGGCGAGCTCCAATTTCAGCGACGGAGGAACGGCTGCGCGCGTGTTCGGTACCTTCACAACCTGGCTTCAGGAAAAAAAGAAACCGGTGTTCGTGATCGCCACATCCAATGATATTACCATGCTTCCTCCGGAGATCCTGCGCAAAGGCCGTTTCGACGAGATATTCTTTGTGGACCTTCCCGAGCAGGCGGAGCGCGAGGAAATATTTAAGATACATCTTAATAAACGACGGCGCGATACTAAGCGTTTTGATTGTGTTAAACTCGCATTATTATCCGAAGGATTCAGCGGCGCGGAAATTGAAGAAGCCATCGTAGCCGGCCTGTATGATGCGTTTGAAGAAAGCCGGGAATTGACCACGGAAGATATTGCAGCCGGTTTAAAAAATACCGTACCGCTCTCCCGCGTGATGGCGGAACAAGTAGGTGCGTTGCGCGCGTGGGCCGAAAAACGTGCCCGGAAAGCATCAGCATCGCGAAGTTCAAAACCGGGGATCGATCTTGACCGGTTCAGCGTAAATTAATACCAGCCACGAATGAGACGAATTACTGTGACGAATTATTTTGGCGATCTATCAAAGCCTCAACTTATTATTTCCGTTACCCGCTTGGATTCATCCGAATAAATTTAGAAACCGCCGCCGCGTTCCGCCGTATAGTAATCAAAAATCATTTTACACCTAGCCTGTGAACGTATGTTAGAAATGCGCAACGGACAATTCTTCGGCGAAACGAACCTGAAACTGAATATGGATGGAATTACGGTAACCAAAACCGTGTACACCCATGACTATGTCGACTGGCATTACCACGAAAACGCTTATTTCACATTTATATTATGCGGCGGCCTGATCGAAACCGACAAAAGGGACACGTTTCGCTGCGGGCCTGGTGCATTGCTTTTTCACTACTGGGAGGAAGCGCACTGCAATATCAAGCCTCCGGGATTTACACAGGGTTTCCACATTGAGATCCACAAATCATGGTTTGACCGTTTACAATTACCCCAACGCGAACTGGAAGGCAGTTTTCGCCTGCACGATCCGGCCAGCGTTATCGGGTTTTACAATATGGCGCGCGACGCTTCTTTACACGATTCCGCATCCGAACTGGCGATCGAATCCCACTTGGCCAATGTCCTTATGCGTATGGTAAAGATAAATGAAAAATCCATCACCGCAAAACCGGCTTGGGTAAAACAACTGAGGGATATCCTCCACGAAGAATGCAATAACGTCCACTCGCTCACGGTATTAGCCGCCCGATTGGGTATTCATCCGGTTCATCTTTCACGCGATTTTCAAAAACATTTTCACTGCTCCCTCGGCGATTATATCCGGCGTGTTAAAATTCAGAACGCTATCGTTCTCTTTCAGGATAAGACCTTAAATCTAACCGAAATCGCTTTTGCCTGCGGATTTGCCGATCAAAGTCATTTCCTGCGGTGTTTTAAGTCAAATATGGGCATCAAACCTTCTGAATACCGCAAATTTCTATTCGGTTGATCGATCGGTGTTAATTTTGTTCTATTATTAAACGGCAGGGAATCTTATTTTCGAAGAATTAGTTAATTCAACAAAAGGTGTTCCATGAAGAATTTTCTTAACTTGGTTTTCCTTTTCATTGTAAGTAATCCGGTTTTTTCTCAAACGCCTCCGGATATGCATGATGGTTCACCGTTGGGGACCTGAGCGGCGCGGGGTTATCCGAAGCCTCATTCGACCGCTTAGACAGCGCGGTTGTCAATGGGACTTTTAAAAACATTACCAGTATTCTGGTTGCACGAAACGGAACGCTTGTTTATGAAAAATATTACAACGGCGCTTCCGAAGCTACGCTGCATAATACACGTTCCTCGACTAAAACCATAACGGCCATACTAACCGGACTGGCGATCGATCACCGTTTCATTTCATCCGAATCGGCTCCGGTATTTCCATACTTTAAAGACAAGAAGGACATCAAAAATCCTGATCCGCGAAAGAACAAGATCACAATTGAAGACCTGCTTACCATGAGTTCTCTTCTTGAATGCGATGACGACAACCAGTTCTCCAATGGAAACGAAGAACGTATGTATGTTCTGGAAGATTATTTTCAGTTCGCACTCGACTTACCGGTCAGGGGATTTCCGGCATGGAGTTCCAAACCGCAGGATTCGCCGTACGGACGTAGTTTCAGTTATTGTACCGCCGGCGTCGTGTTGCTGGGCGGGGTTTTGGAGCGCAGCACAAAAATGAACGTGGATGCATTTGCTAAGAAATATTTGTTTGATCCCCTTGGTATTCAAAAAGCAGAATGGCAGTTCACGCCGATGGGAATGCCGATGACCGGAGGCGGTCTCCAACTGCGAAGCCGGGACCTGCTCAAGATCATGCAGCTTTATGCAAACAAAGGTGTATGGAATAACATGCGCGTGCTGTCCGAAACCTGGATTGAAAAATCCACTAAGCCGCACGCGAATGCCCGGGAGAATGTTGATTACGGTTACTTATGCTGGATGCAGAGATTCGGGACGGCGGAAAAATCGTATTTCGCATACTACATGGCGGGCAACGGGGGAAGTAAGATTGCGGTATTCCCGGAACTAGGTCTTACCGTCGTCATTACCGGAACATGGTACGGTACGGGAAAGGCGCATATGCAAAGCGAGCGGATTTTTTCGGAGTTTATAGTACCATCGGTGATGCGTTGAGTCCTTGTCGTCTCACCATCTCTCGGTGTATAACCGGATGATATAGCCTTTTTTGACGGCGCGTGGAAATTGTTTACGGATCAATTCACGTATCTGAGGTTTATTGGATAGTACGATGAATGCACGGTTTGGAACATTGTTAAGCAGTTCAAAAAAATCCCAAGTGATCTCCAGTTCCCCGCCTTTCTCTTCAAAATAGAAGATATTTCTCCACGGCATAAACTTGATCACCGGCTTACCCGCTTTTTCCGCTTCCTCGGAAATGACCTTGAACGCCGGTTGTTCTTTCGGAACATGAATTGAGAACGTTTCAGGTAATTCCAGGAACGATCTGACCTTGTCATCCAGTGCGGAACCGAATCCATTTACAATAAAAAAGACCTCTTTGCCCGCCGGACGAATTCTCTGGCTGGTCACCATATCGATCCGCTCGTAGATCACACCGTCAATGCCGATATCGATACTGATGTCGGCTGCACCGGGCTGCCTTCCAATCTTCTCAATGACATTGAGGACTTCCCAATCGTTTTGATTGGCGAGTTTTGTAAGATCCAGATTGAAGAAAGTGCTCGCGAAATATTTTGGGATCTGGACGATCTTCCGCATATACATCAGGTTTTCGAGCTGGACCCGGTCGTTGCGTATCCATCCGGGTTGGATGTCGAACTCACGGATCATCAGTGAATCGATCAATGTATCCAGCGGGGCATATTCGATCAAATCTTCTTCTTCTACGCCAACGGTGAGCTGTCTGGAAGAAAAATTCGCAGCCGGTTTCCGTTTATTGCCGTCATCATGCGTGAAATACACGATCACATTGATAGCAATCAAGATCAGAACGGTAACGGTCAGAACTTTCAGAAGAAAGATCTTGTTTTGTAACATCGATAACATGGAACGTAAGCTAAAGGGAAACTAAGGAGCTGTGATTTCAAAAATATATTTCATCATCGTTATGTAGTTTTCCGTCATCGTGATTTTGCGGCGGGCCATGACGGTTCGTGCTACTTCAATGGCTTTGTCAAGCCGGTAACCTTGCACATCCTGACCGTTCACCCATGCAAAGGACGGTATCGTCTTGGGAGGAAACCCGGCTCCAAAAATATTGGATGATACGCCGACTACGGTACCGGTATTGAACATGGTATTGATCCCGCTCTTCGAGTGATCTCCCATCATGAGCCCGACAAATAAAGAACCGGTGTCTACCTCTTTACCGTTCACATTCATTTTGACGCTGCTGTAATTATTTTTCAGATCGCTGGTATTGGTGTCCGCGCCAAGATTACACCATTCGCCGATATACGAATGACCGAGAAAACCGTCATGCTGTTTGTTGCTGTATCCGTGGAGGATCGATGCCTCCACTTCACCCCCGACCTTACAAACAGGGCCGATGGAATTACCTTCATATATTTTGGCGCCAACTTTGATGATCGAATGATCGCCGATATAGCAAGGGCCTTCGATCACGGCATTGGACATCACCGTTACGTGGTCGCCGATGATGACGGGTCCGTGTTCCGCATCAAGTATAGCGCCGGGTCTAATGACAGAATCTTTTCCGATTGAAATATTAGACGATTCGATCAGATGGACGCCGTCTAGTATCTTACATTCCGTACGATCGGCGTTTTTGAAATCGTTTGTGATCCTATCGGCATTATGCCGGATGAGGTCCCACGGGTAGCGGACTATCTTAGCGTCGCAGGATTCTTTTTTTGTTGAAAGCGCATTCCAGAAAGCGACCGTTGTGTCTTCGCAGATCAGGGTAAGATTGGGATCGGACGTGATTTTATTGAACAACGCCTCATCGAAGATAACCGACCCGTTGATATACAGACAAGGTCCCTCGATAAGAAGATTGATAGGTATGGAAGGATACTTTTCTTTGAGCGTCGGAATGATCGCTTCGCGGCACTTATAAACGATACGTGCATCCGGAAAAAAGCGGCGGATACGTTCACCAAGGGACATGGTCCCGCATAACAATTCAAATACCGGACGGGTATATGTCAGCGGATATAAATTCGCAAAATGATCGTCTTCATAGATGCAGATGGTCTTTGGTAACATATCGATTGATGGTTATTATAATTGAGTCATTTAGTCATTATGACATTCATCATTGAACATTTATCATTGAGTCATATTCCAACTCTTACTATTTACCAACTATTATTTAAAGCTCTTTGTTCAATGATAAATGTTCAACTGTTCAATGTCACTTGTTCAGGCAAATCCCAGCTTATTCATATCCTGTCCGCCTTCACGTAAAAATCCGATCGGATCTGAGACGCCGAAATGTTCTTTGGTCAGAAAAGGTTCTCCGTATTTTTTATCGATTAACGATCCAAAATGCCTGGCTCGATTCTCGATGGTCTCACGGAATTCAGGCGTGCTGATCGAGGTCTGGGGCTCGCCGCTTTTATAATCAGGGTTGTAGAATTGAGAGACGAAGGCCGCCATGGCACTCATTTTTATCTCCAGCGTATCGGAGATATCCACGATGAACATATTGCTGCCCTCGGCTCTGGAAAATTCGTATCGGGCCGCATAATAAATAACACGTTTAGGGCGAAAGGCTTTTTGCGGTTGCCCGTTATCGGTAGTGATCGTTTTCGCTAAGCCTGAATAAAAAGCCGCTTCACGTACCAGATGGCTCGCGTGAATATGGTCGGGATGCCGGTCGTTCCAATATTGTGTGAAAACAAAATCGGGACAATATTTGCGAATGATCCGAATGATCGCCAATTGATTTTCATACGTATTCTTGAAGATCGTATCGGGAAGGCCGATGTTCTCACGAACGGCCACACCCAGAATACGGGCTGCATCCCGGGCTTCATTATCGCGCATCTCTGCTGTGCCCCTCGTACCCGCTTCGCCTCTGGTCAGATCGCAGATCCCGATCTTATGTCCAAGTTTGACCAATTTGGCTACGGTTCCGCCGGCCGATAATTCCACATCGTCAGGATGCGCCCCAAAAAACATTGCGTCAAGTTTCATGATAAATTCCGTTGGTTGGAGAATCTTAGTAAAAGTATAAGACTTTTACTAATAAAAATCTTTAAAAAAAACCAGCATTGATTTCACCTGACTAATGAGTTTTGTAAGTGCATGTCATCAAAAATAGTTACATATTGTAACAAACTGATCTTTCTTGTTATGGTCGCCGCTTCAATTATCAATGATGCTACATAAATAGTTTATTAATTACCGGGGTCCTGCTTGAAATACATTTCCATCGGCGGCGGAAAATTTATCGGCGCCAATTCCCATTTTCTCGAGATTGACGACATGGGCCTGCTTCTGGATACCGGCCTTGACCCGCACATTGACGGGGCAGAGAGCGCCCCGCGATTTGATCTTATCCGTAACAAGATCGTCGATGCGGTCTTCGTTTCACATTGCCATCATGATCATGTCGGCGCCCTCCCTTTAGCCATTCGAAATTTCCCCCATGCCCGTGTGTATATGAGCTACGTGTCAAGTTTCCTGTACACGACGCTTCTGCATAATGCCGTGACCGTGATGAATATCCTGAAAAACGAAAAAGATATCCCGGAATATCCGTTATATTCACACGACGATGTGGATATTATTTCGTTTATTGTGCAGGGAATGAAATTCGAGAA
>CAZHUW010000048.1:0-2985 GCA_964535295.1 uncultured Bacteroidota bacterium | reverse complement strand
GAGATCAATAAATTTGCCAAGATACTGAATGACACCTTTGAGAAAAAGGGATCGGTTCTGATGCCCGCCTTCGCGCTGGGCAAAACGCAGGAAATGTTATGGCTGGTCAATAATCTCAAAAAGAAAAAGCTAATTCCGGATGTCGATATTTTTGTTTCCGGCCTCGGCAGAGCGGTTGCCCGTATCTACGATCTGACGATCGAACATGCCTGCCGTATCGATGACGATTTTTATTTTGACGATATGGAATTTACTGTGATCGATTCCCGCGACCTGCTCAAAGAGGGGTTGTGGGTCAAGCGTCCTTCGGTGATCATTGCGAGTTCCGGCATGATGATCGAGAATACGCCGTCATATTGGCTCGCGTATAAAATGATGCGGGAGGAACGGCACACGATCTGTTTTGTCGGATATACCAGCGCCGATTCACCGTCCCGGGTAGTATTGGAAAGCAAACGCCACGCAAAACTCGTTATGCCGGGCATTCAGGAAACGGTGGACCGAAACTGCAGGGTGGAACGCGTGCATTTCAGCGGGCACAGCAGCAGAACGGAGATCGTCAAGATGATACAAACGATCGATCCTTCCAAACTTGTGCTGGTTCATGCAGGAAGCGAAGAGGCGTTGGCTTGGACGGTAGAGAAGATAAAAGAATCTAACCCAACGATGGACATCACGTGTCCGGAGGTTGGTGTTGAATATGAACTTTGACTTTCAAAGTTTCCTGACCTATTGCTGGGGGCGGTAGCCAACCGTCAATTGCTTCTAACTCATAATTTTTATATTTTAGACAAACCTACGTGGTTTCTGCGATTGGGCAATAGGTCAATTTTATGCGTCAACATCAGATCATAGTAACCGGGAACCAGCGTGCGGAACGTCTGGATTCTTTCGTTTCCAGGCAGATCGTGAACCTCTCACGTTCGCGGGTTCAGCAATTACTCGAGAAAGAAATGATCCTGGTCAACCGGAAACCGGTTACGAAATCCTATAAGGTCAAGCCGCATGACGTGATCGATGTGACCTTGCCGATCCCGGAAAAGGTAGAAATGAAAGCGGAAGATATTCCGCTCGATATCGTGTACGAAGATCCGGACATTCTCGTGGTCAATAAACCCGCCGGAATGGTCGTTCACCCGGCTTTTTCGAACTGGACCGGAACGATGGTCAACGCGCTTCTGCATCACGTTCAGGACCTGTCGGGGATCAACGGGGAGTTGCGCCCGGGCATCGTTCACCGCATCGACAAAGAGACCAGCGGGCTGCTTCTGGTAGCCAAACACGACAAAGCGCACCGGTTTCTGAGTAATCTTTTTAAATCGCACAAGATCGAACGTGAATATTGGACGATCGTCTGGGGGAAATTAAAGAAAAAGAAAGGCACCATAGAGACCCTGATCGGGCGAAGCCCGAAAGACCGGAAGAAATTTGCCGTTGTGAAGGAAGGCAAGACCGCTATCACGCATTACGAAGTGATCGCAGCGTACGATTTCCTTTCACTTGTGAAATTGCATCTTGAAACCGGACGCACGCATCAGATCCGCGTGCACATGGCGCATCTCGGACATCCGGTTTTTGGCGACAAAACCTACGGCGGGGATAACGTCAATCTTGCAGGAACAGACAAAAAGAAGAAACAAGCTGCAAAGCTTCTTGAAAAAATGCCGCGTCAGGCTTTGCATGCCAAGACTTTAGGGTTTTTACATCCGGTGACAAAGAAATTGGTCACCTTTGATTCGGAATTGCCGGAGGATTTTAAAGCGGTTCTTAAGTTTGTGAAATAGGTAATTAATATATTGAAAGCCCTCTGAGTTTAGGTTATATTTTGACAGTTATGTAACAGAAAAGCCCAGATTCAGTATAATTATGTTGTAGCTAATCGATTAAGGAATGAAATAGATGCGAAGTTTTAGTGCCGGGATTCTCTGCCTTCTTTTCCATATCCAAATGATTCGAGCACAGAATGAAGGATTCATTGATAAGTATCCTCTCGAACCTCCAATAGACGTTCCGTACTTGTGGGGGGCTGGTTATGAAAGCTCTGGGGTTTGGATGGATTATGATGGAGACGGTGATCTGGACATGATTTCAACCGGACTCCAGAACAGTTCCAGTGGCTACCCTGATATTAGTATATACCGAAATGACAATGGAAATTTTGAAAGAATATCTTCTAATATCCCAGCCGTAATAGGAGGGTCACTTGCATGGGGTGATTATGACAATGACGGTGATTTAGACTTGCTAATCAGCGGCCTTAACAACAGTGTTAGCAACAGTGGTAGTATTACAAAAATCTATAGAAATGATCATGGTACATTTACTAACATTTCGGCTGGTCTAATAGGATTATTTGAAAGCTCTGTAGATTGGGGTGACTATGATAATGATGGTGACCTTGATATTTTAGTGACAGGGTGGGATGGATCTGCTGTCTCAAGAGTTTACAAAAATAACGGAGGGTTTTTTGAAGATATCTCAGCAAATCTTGTTAATGTCTATTATGGTTCAGCAACATGGGGAGATTACGACAATGATGGCGACCTTGATATCCTAATAAACGGCTTTACGGATCAGGATGTTTCTATTGGTAAAATATATCGTAATGATGGCGGCACGTTCATCGATTTGAACGCCGGACTAATAGGTACATTGCAAGGCAATTCCGCTTGGGGAGATTTTGACTCTGACGGAGATTTGGATCTTGTTATTTCTGGAGTTGATCAGCAAAGCGGCGACGTGTTAAAAGTTTATAGAAACAACAACGGTGTTTTTACAGACATTAATGCTGGCTTGATAGGATTTGTATCAGCCTCGGTAGCATGGGGCGACTATGATAACGATGGAGATTTAGATATCTTGATTTCCGGGTTTTCGGAGGATATTGCAACAACAAATATATATCGAAATGATGCAGGACTTTTTACAAGGGATGCACAGCCTCTCAAGAGATTATGGGGTGGTTCTGTCAGCTGGGGAGATTAT
>CAZHUW010000047.1:0-18876 GCA_964535295.1 uncultured Bacteroidota bacterium | reverse complement strand
CCACGCCTGAACAAAAGCATTGGGCAGTCCCTCATAGCCATCGTCCGTTGTATTTACTAATACGTGCGCTTTAGATATCAGAGCTTGGCTTTCTTGGAAAGGAATTGCACCCAAATATTTAAAGTTATTCATATTCTGTGTCTTCTGCAAAAGAAATGATTTCAACTTGTTATCAACAAACTGTCCGGCCATCCAAAATTCACAGTCTAAATCCCGGCATAATTCGGCCAATTCAACAAAGAGTTCCGGCCGCTTTACGGCTTTTATACTTCCGATCCATAATACTTTAAGCGGTAAAGCGCGCTCCACCAGTTCCGGAACGGGATGACCGGATTTGATGACGATGGAGTCCAATCCAAATGATTCCTTGAGCCTGTTTTTTTGATAATCGGTTTGAACAATGATACGTGAAGCATGATTAATTCCATATTCACAGATCAGGTCGTTAATCCTTGCTTCAACCCATAGTACACATTTTTTAAGAAACGGTCGCCTTTTCTTGTGTAACTGCTTTATATACTTTCCTTTGTCGACGCCTGTCTCACCGGCGCTTGCCCAAATAAATATTGTGTTGTTTTTCCTGCAGTGGCTGGCTACCATACCTGTTAGAATGTCACGGCCTCGTTGGTAGTGGTAGTCAGCGCCGATCTTTTTCAGTGCTTTTCTGATCTTGAAGAACTGAAGCAGCGGTATGAATTTCCGGTGCCTTATCCAATGGACGGTCATGCCTTCATATATTTCTGACTGACGATCTTTTCCTTCATGGCTGTAAGCTAAATAATGGACGTCCCAATCCCGTCTTTTTAATTCAAGGCCGATGAGATAAGTCTGTACCATAGGCCCGCTGATCATCGCCCGGGTATCGGCAATGAAAGAATCCGTAATAAAGCATATGCGTTTGCTATTATTCATCGTCTTTGTTTGTTGAACTCACCGTCAGATCGATCGTGGTCAGCGGGGCAACGGTCTTCGAACTGTCCAGGGATTGAGCGATCACGGTTCCCGGCAAAAGATCCGGTGAAAATTTTTTAATGATCGCCCCGAGCCGTAATCCGGATTCGACAATTTGCGACTTTGCCTCAAGAAGGCTTTTATGGATAAGAAATGGCACTTTGGCTTCCAAAAGATTATTCCCGGTACTGACTATGAGGTCGACGGGTGTGCCGATCCTGACTTTTGAGTTGGCTTCCATAGCCTGTTCCAATATGATCCCCGCCGGAAACTCGTTGGATGACTGGGAGTCTATTTTGCCGATCTTTAGCCCCAGTGATTCCAGATTAAATTGGGCATCCCGCAATGTCGAGAGTCTGAGCAACGGGACATTTACCATCCGGTCATTGTTGGTTACGATCAATTCAATATCTCGGCCCGGTTTAACAGTCGTTAACGGTTCAGGTATTTGTTGAATAACGACATTGGGAGGCGTATTTGCGTCAAACCGTTGCTTTTTTGTCACATTAAAATGTGCTTTTTCGAGGATTCGCTTGGCATCATTATAATCGATGTTTAACACATTCGGTACGATGATTTCATTTTGATGGGACACATAAAGCGGCATAATCAATTTATCTGCGGCCAGGACAGCGGCAAAAGACAATACGGCGAAGAGTGCGCTGCTTTTGACGAAATTTTTCATGTTCATGGATAGGATCAGGATTTTTGGTAATGCGAGGCAAATATATTTAATACATCGTATAAAGGCAAATTAAAATAATGATTTGACAATTCCCGGATACTTTGTTAAACTAACCGGCGGTTCGACTATATTATACACATACGCCCGGCACGATCTCACCTAACGGTTATACCATAATAATCATGGAAGAAAAAAAGCATACCATTCTGATCGTTGACGATGAAGAACTCAATGTCCGGTTTTTGGCAACTTTTTTACAGCGTAAAGGATATGAGATCGCCGTTGCGTCAACCGGTGTGGAAGCGTTGCAGCAGATTGCGCGGATCAGGCCCGACGTCGTGCTTCTGGATGCGATGATGCCGGAAATGGACGGATTTGAAGTGTGCCGGCAACTGCGAAAAAATCCTGAGACCCACCTCCTGCCGGTGATCATGGTCACTGCGCTCCACAGTATTGAAGACGAAGTGCGTGCGCTGGAAGCCGGTTCGGATGATTTTTTACCGAAGCCGATCAATAATCTGGAACTCATGGCGCGTCTTCGCTCGTTGCTGCGCATCAAAACCCTGCACGACCAGCTGCGTGAAAGCAAGAAAGAACTGGAAGAAAAGAACAAGAAACTTGTCGAACTGCAGGGATTGCGCGATTCATTGACGCAAATGATCGTTCATGATCTGAAAAACCCCTTGACCGGGATCATGGGATGCAGCGAACTTCTTCAGATGATGCCTGAGAACTTATCCGAGCGTCAGCTTTCGATCATCAAAAAAATGGATGAGAGCGCCTCCGTGATTCAAAAAATGATAACGGATATCCTCGATATCAGCCGTATGGAAGAGAATAAGGTCAAATTGCGCAAAGAACCTTTTCACATAACGGAGATCCTCGATGCCAACCTGAATGAATTCGCTTACATGATGCAAAAGAGCGGGATCAGCGGTGAGATGGATGTCACTAAAGACGTACCGATGATCAGCGCGGACAAGGACATGGTTCATCGCGTCGTCGCAAATTTACTTCATAATGCGGTGAAACATTCCATCAAAGGCGGGAAGATCCGGTTGAGCGCCAGGTTTGAGCCCGAGCAAGGACGTCTGCAAGTAACGGTCAAGGATGACGGCGAAGGGATAGCTCCGGAATATACCGAAAAGATATTTGAGAAATTCGCTCAGGCCGATCTGAAGAAATTAGGATTGAAAACGGATCGGGGCCTCGGGCTGACCTTTTGTAAGTTAGCCGTTGAAGCCCACGGGGGAAGGATATGGGTTGAAAGCAAGATCGGTACTGGCAGCGAATTCAAATTCTATCTGCCTGCTGGAAACGACGCGTAATACCATGCCTAAAATGATCATTGCCTGTGTGGACGATCTGCTTTTCCTATCAAAGATCCAAAATGTCGCCAAACCTTTGCAAGTGGACGTCCGTTCCGCCGTTGGTGTGGCTGATGAATTAACTTCCCGAATTTCTCAAATAATGCCCTCGTTAGTATTGATCGATTTGAATTCCAAAAAGATCGACGGCCTGGCATTGATCACTTCCCTCAAATCTTCCGGCACGACGTCGGGAATACCCATCATTGGTTTTTTATCTCATGTCGATGTGGAGATGCGCGCTGCAGCAGCTTCGGCGGGATGCGACCGCGTGTTTCCGAGGTCCGTTTTTATTCAAAATCTATCTGAGATATTGTCCGCCGCAGGATGATTAGTCATGAACAGCATCATTGATTTTTTCCGAAATATCATAGAATTCGTATTTCCTCCATTTTGTATCTCCTGCGAAGAAAGATTGGAACGTGGCGGAGTATGGGTCTGTCGTTCATGTTGGGACGGTCTCCGGCGAGTTCAGGGAGCCGTGCGGGACGGCGTGATCGAATCCGATTACATCGATGAGATCCGTTCGGGCGCCTATTACGATCAAAAGCTTCAAACCTTGATCCATCACCTCAAATACAACCGGGCCATTTCTTTGGCCGACGGTTTTGCCGCCATTTTATCCGATACCGTTTCAGGGCTCCCGGATTGGCTGAGCGCGGATCTCTTGATACCGGTTCCTCTTCATAAGGTCAAATATCGCGAACGTTCCTATAATCAATCGGAAGAGATCGCCAAAGCATTGTCCCGCAAGATCTCAGTTCCATGCCGAGCCGATCTCTTGTATCGGAACGTCAATACGGTCTCTCAGACTCAAATGGCCGATGCACAGGAACGAGTTAAGAACATGGCCGATGTCTTTGCCGTTGCCGATACCGGGCTGCTTACCGGCATGAAAGTGATCCTTATCGACGATCTGATCACGACCGGATCAACGGCAAATGCCTGCGCCCGTATTTTAAAGGCGCACGGAACCAAAACCGTGTATGTGCTGACCGTAGGCAGGCCTTATTTTTAAAAGAATATTTGTTATCTTGTTTGGTACCTATTTAATTCCCATATTGCTTTCCTTTTTGTAGGAGTAAAATAATCGAAAATCGTGAAACGAAAAAGATCGGTTTTGTAGTCAATCCCAAAGCGGGGATTAACAAGGGCGCATACGATGAAGTGAGTTCACTGTGCCATAAGATATTTGACGATCGATATAAAATTGAAATCCATCTTACGCGCAGTGCGGGCGACGCCACAGAAGTTGCACGGCATTTTGCACAGGAAAAGTTCGACATCGTTGCGGCGGTGGGTGGCGACGGAACGGCCAATGAGACTGCTCAGGGGCTTTTGGGCTCCAATACGGCCATGACCCTGATTCCTTACGGTTCCGGAAACGGCTTGGCCCGCGGGCTTATGATACCGATGAACAAAGAGAAAGCGCTAAGGGTGATTCTTCGTGAGTCATATCGGATGATCGATGTGGGCGAGATCACCGACGGGGAGCACCGGAAACTATTTTTCGGTTTTTCCGGAATAGGGTATGACGCGTTTATCGGTAAATTATTCAATGAACGTAGCGGGCGCCGCGGTTTGTTTTCCTATGTTTCTCTTTCCGTTATGTCCTATTCAAAGTTCAAGCCGGTCCCGATGCGGATCAAGGTCAATGACAGGGAGATCTTTGCCCGGCCGTTCATTTTAGCGGTAGCCAATACAAGAGAGTACGGCAACGGAGCAAAAATTGCCCCTCATGCCGTTCCCGATGACGGTTATCTTGATTTGTGTATCATTCAAGACATGACCCTGATAAAGGGATTATTGAACGGATGGCGTCTTTTTGACGGAACGATCGATAAGATCGCGGAAACCAACATGTTGAGAACAAAGAAAGTAGAAGTTTTTCCCGAATCAGCCGTGTATTATCATGCGGACGGCGAGCCCCGCGTGACATCCAATCCATTGACCTTCACCGTTATGCCCGGGCAGCTTAAAGTCTTGGTCCCGTAGATAGCCGAATATTCCCTTGACTCTCTGTGGTGAAAAAAGTAACTTTTCCACAGCGTTTATATTTAAATACCAAACGTCTTCCCATATGAGCGACGGAACTTCTTCTTACAACAAGATAGACATTCTTAAGAAAGTACCTATTTTCAGCGGGATCAGTTCAAAAGATCTCGAAAAAATAGTTGCGGTGACCCATCAGCGGAAGTACCGAAAAGACAGCATGATCCTGATCGAAGAAGAGGCCGGCCAGACCATGTTTATTCTCATGAGCGGACAGGTCAAGATTTCCCGCATCAGTGAAGACGGACGCGAAGTGATTCTTGCCGTGATGGCGGAGGGGGATTTTTTCGGCGAACTTTCCCTGCTTGACGGACAATCACGTTCCGCAAACGTGACGGTCATTAAAGATGCCGAGATGCTATTGATCAACCGGGAAGATTTTCTGAGCCTTCTGAATGAATTTCCTCAGATCGCGATCCAGTTACTTCGGGAATTAGCTGGACGTATGCGTAAGTCCGATTCACAGATCAAGAGCTTGTCCTTGAAGAACGCAACCGGCAAAGTAACGGGAACGCTGCATCGGTTAGCCGAAGATATCGGGTTTCTTCGGGAAAACCGGGTCACGATTGAAAATCTGCCAACACAGCAGGATCTGGCCAATATGGCCGGTACATCGCGCGAAACGATCTCACGCGTTATCCAACGTTTGATCAACGACAATTATGTCGTCAAAGAAGGCAGCCGCTTGATCATTCTCGATTACGAACGATTCAAAAAAAGTTTTATCTAAGTTCGATTTACATGTGTCCAATGAAAAGCCAACCCTGCGGTTGGCTTTTATATTTATGGATTTTCTGAAAGAAAAAAATTATATTTAACATCTTTTTTCGAATACAATCCCGATATGAGTACACGTTCCAAAATATTGATCTGCGACCCTTCTCCGAAATCGGAAATCATGTTGATGACCGTACTGGAGGCCAATGATTACGAAGTGGAGAAGGCGGTGGACGGACACGATGTCCTCGACAAAGTAAAGTCGCTGAATTTCGACCTGGTCCTGGTAGCTTCGGATACACCGGAGATAGACGGTTTCCAGGTCTGCCGTCTCCTCAAAGAAAGCGAGCGGACGCGTCATATTCCGGCTATGATATTGTCTGAAATCAAGGACCACGTGACACGTACGAGCGCGATCGAGGCCGGCGCCGACGAATATATTCCCAAACCGTTCAATAGGGTCGAACTGCTGACACGGGTGGTCACGCTTCTGAGGATCAAGCATCTGCACGACCGGTTGGAAAGGCAGATCGAGGAAAAAGAAGATGAAAAAAGGAAACTGGCGGAGAAAAATCACGAGCTGAAGATACTTTCGGAGATCGCGCGCATTGTGATTTCTATAAAAGACCAGCGTAAAGTGCTGACGGAAATCGTAAATAATGTGCGTGAAGCGTTTAATGTTGAAGGCTGCTGTCTTGTTTCACTTAAAGAAGAAGAATGGGTCCTGGATACTTGTTCTTCCAAGATGGATCCGGAATATTTTTCCCAAACGATCCTGCCTGGCAGGCCGATCTACGATTTTGTGGCGCATAGTGAAAAACCCATTATCATTAATAGTACCAAAGAAGATGATCGTTTTCCCGATGCCTGTTCCGCGTTATATCAAATGGAAATTCAGGCCTTGGTGTGTTCACCGATATTCATCCGTGGGCGCCTGATAGGTGTGCTCCAGATCTACAATAAAATTGATCAATCCGATTTTACCACCAACGATCTGGCCGTGCTAATGACGCTCTGCGGACAGGTTGCGCTTGCGATAGAGAACCTTCAGTTATTCAATAAATTGTCCGATTTTAATAAGAACCTGCAGGAACAGATCACGGCAGCGACGCACGCGTTGGTCGATCTCAAAAACTTCAATGAAAGTATTCTGCAGAATATCGGTTCGGGCCTCATTACGATCGATTTTTCCGGCAAGATACTTTTTGCCAACCGGGCCAGTTTCAATATTCTTGAATATCCGGAATCGGGACTTCTGGACCGGCATTTGTCCGATGTTTTTGGGAAAGAAACGGCCGCTATCCTGATGAAGCCGATTCAGGACAAAGAAAACGTACCGGCCAGTACGGAGCTTCGCGTCATGACGAAAAATCAGCGCGAGATCTTCATCGGATATACCACCACGGTGCGGTACGACAGCGGACACCGTATGGTAGGATACATTATCAGTTTCCGCGATATTACACAAATAAGAGAGATGCGGCAAACCATCATGCGTATGGACCGGCTGGCATCGTCCGGCATTCTGACCAGCGCGATTGCCCACGAGATCAGGAACCCGCTTGCCGGGATCAAAACCATGGCGCAAGTTCTTGAAAAAGAAATGAAATCGGATGATCACCGAATGGAATATGTTCAACGGATCATAAAACAGATCAACCGGCTCAATGAGTTGCTGAAAGCTTTTTTTACCTATGCGCGTCCGGTTCGTCCCGAAAAAAAACAGTGTGATTTTCGCGCCATTGTGAAAGAGATACGCGAATTGATGCATGAACGGATCGAACACGACCACGTACGGCTTGAAGAGATGTATGATCCGTTTCTGCCGCCGCTTTTTATCGATGAAAATCAGATTCAGCAAGTTATGATCAATTTGATGATGAATGCGCTGGATGCAATGGAAAAAGGCGGCACATTAACCGTTCAGGCGATGCTGGTACGGAAAACCCTGCCGCCGAAATTCCATGAAGAACACGAGGTCGTCGAGATCCGTGTTACCGATACAGGCAAAGGTATTCCAAGAGAACAATTGAGATCCATTTTTGACGCATTCTATACGACAAAACCTAACGGAATCGGTTTGGGGTTGTCGATCGTATACAGGATTGTGGAGGAGCACGGCGGAGAAATCCTTGTGGAGAGCATGGAAAATAAAGGGACAACATTTATATTGCTGCTCCCGCTGAATGAGAGTCTCGAACCCTTGCCGCCGGAGCAGGTTCAAGCGGCTCTTTAACGGCTGGACAAAAATTGACAAAGGAAACGTATGCGGAAAAAAGTATTGGTTGTAGACGACGAAGAAGACCTTACGTGGAGTATTTCGAAACACCTGGTCAAAGACAAGGACATGTATGAGGTTATTTGTGTGAATAACGGCCAGGAGGCACTGAACCTGCTTTCACAGATTCCTATTGATCTCGTGGTAAGCGATATTAAAATGCCCGGCATTTCCGGTCTTGATCTTCTGGTCAAGATCAAGGAGACGTATCAATCGACGAAAGTCATTATCATGACGGCGTTCGGTTCCGCCGATGTTCAAAAAGAAGCCTCCGCACGCGGCTCGTTATATTATATCGAAAAACCGTTCGAGATAGAAGATCTCAGAAATCTTATTCACAACGCGCTGACCGAAAAAAAGGGTTTTGACGGGAAAGTCACGGATTTTCAACTCTCAGACCTGATCCAAATGAATGTGTTGGGACGAATGGTGACCGCACTGGCGGTAACCAAAGATGACGAAAAGGGACTGATATTTTTTAATGAAGGCAATGTCGTTCACGCGGAATGCGGAAACATCGTCGGAGACGATGCTTTTTATAAGATTGTCTCGTGGGAAACGGGAAAATTCGAGTTCCGCAAAGATGCCCGTCCAGAAAAAGAAACCATAACCCAGGGCTGGCAAAGCCTCCTGCTCGAGGCCATGCGCAGAAAGGATGAGGTTACGCCCGAGACGAAATCAAAAATCAAAGAAATATCGCGGCAGGAACAATTGGACAAGATTAAAGCCTCTTTAAATGATTTTATCAAAGTGAAAGGCGTCGATCTTGTTGCGATAGTTGACAGTGCCGGATTTGCGCGGGCTTCTTTTTTTAATGAGAAAAAAGACCCGGTTATGGATATTACGACGCTGATGAATTTCATCCCGCAAGGATTGGAATACTTTTCAAAAGTTGACAGTGAGGTCAAAGGCGGAGGTCCGAAAATGGTGACACTTGAATTCACCGATCGCACCGTCGTCATGGTACAGATCCATGGCCGCATGGAGTGGCTACTGATGGTGTGCGACAATGAGGTGAATTTAGGCGGCCTTCGGTTCGCCATTAAGAAGCAAGTACCTACCCTTAGCGAGGTATTATAATGGCAGAAATAGAAATGTCAACAACAGCAACAACCTATGCAGATCTGCATATTCATTCATATTTTTCCGACGGGTTTTTGAGTCCGACCCAGGTTGTAGCGTACGCAGCCGGAGCCGGTTTGAGGGCGATCGCTCTGACCGATCACGATACTGTGGACGGACTGGATGAAGCCATAGCGGCCGGCGTAAACCATAATGTAGAAGTGTTAACCGGGATCGAGCTAAGCGCGACGATCGATGACCGTGACATCCATATTCTCGGCTATTTGTTCGATCATCATGATGAGGTATTCAGAAGAGCTGTTACGTTGTATAAACAGGAACGCTTTCATCGTGCGGAGAAGATTGTACAAAAACTCAACCGATTCGGAGTCGGAGTTGATATGGATCAGGTTATGGCGCGCGCGGGAAAGGGCGCCGTTGGCCGTCCGCATATTGCCGATGCCGTCGTTCACGCCGGATTTGCAAAAGACACCAATTCCGTCTTTAGGGATTTTTTAGGTTACGGCGCATCTGCGTATGAGGACAAGTATAAGATCACTCCGGAAATGGCGATCCGCCTTATTCATGATGCCGGGGGCGTAGCTTTCCTTGCGCACCCTTCTATCGGAATAAAACAAAAATATCTTTATCAGGTCATTTCTTCCGGGGTTGACGGTATTGAATGTACCCATCCCAAGCATACGGACGATGCTTCCCGTTATTTTCAAAGGATCGTGAAGCAGCATGGGCTATTGGAATGCGGCGGATCCGACTGTCATGCACGGGACGGGAATATTTTTATCGGCAAATATCCGGTCTCTTACGAAGTGATCGAAAAAATGAAATCACTCGCGGCCCAAAATGTCAAGGCATAGCCTAAGAGGAACTGTGATAAACTCCAACTATGAGAATAATGCATCCATGATGAGAAACGTTACCATACTGCCGAAGAGTGCTCCGCTTAACGATCTTTCACCGGAAGAGGCCCTCTACATCAGTAAGATGAGTATCAGCGATCTGGAGGCCATCCGACTGGTTTTGCAAGGCGATTCGGTCATTGACTGGTTTCGTTTGGATTTCAGAACAGAGAGCGAGATCGACCTTTTTTTACAGGTCAATGGTTATGATATTCATAATGTACAGGATCAAAAAAGGCTTGATAAGATACGTCTCGAAGCGTTGAAGTATCTGGATGAACGTTACCCGCACCGTATTCCGGCGGAACTGAAGGGCCCGGATATGACGATCCAGCGACTTTTTACAATGGCGTCTCGTTCCTTCCGAAGATCGAATATCCAGACCTATGCCTGTATGTTGCTGAAGATCATGCATACGATCAATCATATCGACGGAAGGGAATTGCTGCACCGGTGCGAATTAAGGGCATCGGACATTTTTAAAGCGGTGGAGAGAAAAGTTGGGAATGCAGTGCGCACTATGCAGGATGAAGGATTTCATATTGTTGATTTTTATGGCAGCCATAAAGACAAATCCGCCATGATCTCCAAATTACTGGCCAAAAAAGAAAATCATGCGGCGGCGATCTACGACAAGATACGTTTTCGTATCATTACTTCAACGGTTGCGGACATATTGCCCATGTTATATTTTTTGGGGCGAACGATCTGCCCCTTCAATTACATCATACCCGGCGGATCGCACAATAACCTGATTTCGTTCCCGGACCTGCTTGAGCATTTTCCTTCTTTTCGGCATTATGCTGAATATCTGAAAAGAAAAAGTAATGTCTCGCGCCAGCTCAGCTTTTTTACGGAAAATGAACACACCAGCAACGAATTTCGGGTGATCAATTTCGTCAGTGATATCCCGATCCGTGTCGATGAGATGCTGTATACGCCCGATTTTATCGATCTGGGGCGGGTCATATTCGTTACGGTCGAATTTCAGATTATGGATCAAATGAACTACCAGAACAATGAGATGGGCGATGCCAGTCATACCAAATACAAACAGCGGCAAACGGATGCAGTGAATATCCGTCTCGGTATGCATCATACGGAAAACCGATGATTTCAAACAAGAAAAATTGATATTATGAATATTTCGATTGTAGTGCCCGTTTTAAATGAAGCTGCCGGCATCAGGTCATGTTTGGAAAATCTTTTTGAACTGGAAGGAGACTTCGAGATTATTGTCGCAGACGGGGGTAGCCTGGACGGAACAGTGAAAATTATAAAAGAACTTTCATTAAAGAATCCCGGGCGTTTAAGTTTACTTGAGAATATCAGACCCGGTCGCTCTGTGCAAATGAACGCCGGAGCGGAGGCCGCGAAAGGCGACATTTTGTTATTTCTGCATGCCGATTGCAGGCTTCATTCCGCGGCTTTAAAGAAAGTGGACGAATCACTCAAAGATATAACGGTCATCGGAGGCGGATTTTATAAAAGATATTCGACTGAAAATCTGATGCTTTGGATCTACCGCGCAGGAATGAATCTCGTTCGGACCAAGTGGTTAAGGAATTTGGTTGGCACGAATGCGATATTCATTCGAAAAGATATTTTTTTTCAGCTTGGCTCTTTCCCCGATGTTGTTTTACTGGAAGATGTCATTCTTGCCGACCGGATGAAAACAAAAGGCAAATTGGTGTTCTTGCGGCCGCATGTTATCGCTTCTTCACGCCGATATCGTGAATCGGGCGTATTAAAACAAATATGGATCGCTTTCAAGATAATGTATTTATATCGTATAAAGCACAAGCAACCCGTCGAATTGAAACGTGTTTATCAGAATATGAACCGACAATTAGCATGAACAGTCGTCGTAAGCAGGATATGAATCTACAAAAAAAACGAGCGATTCTTTTCGATTTTGACGGAGTTTTGATGAAAAGTATCGAGGATCATCACCGTTCATGGAATGAGGTTTTTAGTTCATACAATACAGAAATCGGATGGGAAGAATTCTCCGTTCTGGAAGGGCAGAGCCTGTATGCCATCGCGCGCCAGTTATGTCAGAGCCACGGTATTGATGAAGCGGAATCGGAGAAAATAGGCCGCGCTAAGAACGAAATTTATTTAAGGTCGGCAGAACTCAAATTGTACGATGGCGTTTTCCCTTTGCTCGATAGCGTCAAAGAAAAAAAAATAAAAATGGCATTGGTGACCGGAGCACATAAGGATCGTTTTGAAAGGTCGGTAAATGCAGCGTTTTTGTCCTACTTTGACGCCATCGTAACGGCGGATGATGTAACAAATACCAAACCTGATCCTGAACCTTTTATTACGGCAGCCCGGAGACTAGGCGTAGCAGAGAATGAATGTATCGTTGTGGAGAATGCGCCTCTGGGAATTACTTCTGCAAAACGGGCCAACATGTTTTGCATTGCCTTAACAACGACTTTGCCAGAGAGATTTCTAAAAGAAGCCGACCTTATCACAGGCGGTCTGAATGAACTCAAAAACCTATTCAAGGATTTGTCCGCTTGAAGATTAAGACATCGGATAACGTCATGCCATATTCCAAATTGGCCGCGTTCTATGATGGCATGATGGAGCATGTGGATTACGACCACTGGGCGGACTATATTGATTCGATTTTTCGCCGATCAGGAAAACAGATTCATGAAGTGTGCGAGTTCGCATGCGGAACCGGGACGCTGGCTATCGCCTTATCTAAATTAGGATATAACATGACGTGTTCCGACATTTCTTACGACATGATAGAAGTAGCGGCGGATAAAGCGAAGCGGAAAGGTGCCCGTATTGATTTTTCGGTCGGAAACATGACTGAATTGAAGTTGAATAAAAAGTTTGATGCCGTTTTGTGTTTATATGACAGTATCAACTACCTCATTGGAAAGGTTGAAATCATGCGTTTCCTGAACAATGCGGAAAAATTGTTGAAGGACGGAGGGTACCTCATTTTTGATGCATGTACGGAACACAATTCGCTCGAACATTTCAACCAGCGTTACGAGTACGATAAAACACATCAATACCGGCGCAGAAGTTATTATGTTAAAGAGCAGCGCATTCAAATCAATGAAGTTACTCTGCAGATCAACGGTGCTTTTTATTCTGAAAAACACACTCAAAATATTTTCCCCATTGCCGACATAACCGGTATGATCAAGAGCAGCGTTTTTAAAACATTACACGTATATGAGAACCTGACTTTTCGTAAAGGAAGTGAAAATTCAGAGCGTGTTCACTTTGTGCTCCAAAAACCTTAACAACTTTACTTTATTATCATATGACGGCTTACGAAACCATTCTGAAAAAACGTGATAAGTTCGAACTGACTGCTGAAGAAATACAGAGCTTGGTCAGCGATTATACTAACGGAACGATTCCCGATTATCAAATGTCGGCGTTTTTAATGGCCGTATATTTCAATGGAATGAATTTCCGCGAAACCACCGATCTTACGCTGGCCATGCGTGACAGCGGAACGGTCGTTGACCTGTCGATGATCCCGGGCATCAAAGTTGATAAACACAGCACCGGAGGTGTAGGGGATAAAGTCTCTATTATTTTGGCGCCGCTGGCAGCATCTCTTGGAGTCGTGGTACCTATGATCAGCGGACGCGGCCTTGGACACACCGGTGGGACGTTGGACAAATTGGAATCAATACCGGGATTCAATATTGGATTTTCGATTGAAGAATTTAAACAGACGCTTCAAGAGATCGGCGTTTCAATGATCGGTCAGACGGAACAGATCGCTCCGGCGGATAAAAAATTGTACGCGCTGAGAGATGTTACCGGTACGGTTGAATCCATACCGCTCATTTCCGCCAGTATCATGAGCAAAAAGCTTGCAGAGGGTATTGATGCCCTGGTTCTGGATGTGAAGGTCGGCAACGGCGCTTTCATGAAGACCTTTGAACGCGCTGCCGAGTTGGCGAAAAATCTTATCGCTATCGGGGAAAATTCGGGTAAATCTGTGATCGCGATACTGACCAATATGGATGAACCTTTAGGATGTGCGGTCGGTAACTGGCTTGAAATGAGAGAATCGATAGAGACCTTGATGGGAAAAGGCCCAAAGGATCTTGTCGAACTGACCGTGACATTTTCGGCTTATATGTTAATGCTGTCCGATCCAAGGATCAATTTTGACGAGGCGTACCGAAGATCCAAAGAAAATCTTTCCAACGGATTAGCGTATCAAAAATTCATTCAGTTGGTTGAAAAACACGGCGGGGATACAAAAATATTTGAAAATCTCGGAGGATATCCCGAAACTAGGCATGCGGTTCCGGTAAATGCATTGAATGACGGTTTTGTTCTTTCCATGAATTGTCTTGAAATTGGTCTGGTAGGAGTATTGATTGGGGCCGGGCGGCAAAGAAAGGAAGATACCATCGATCACTCTGCCGGAGTCATTATTCACAAAAAGGTCGGAGATAAAGTTGCTGCAGGAGATGAACTAGCTACCGTTTATTCAAACCGGAAGCATACTTTAGCCGCTGCCTGTAACAAAATTGAGCAGGCATACCGAATTGGTTACAATGCGCCCGATAAAAAACCACTGATTCTTGGGGTGATCGATAAGAACGGTTTTAGGGAAATTGATTGATTTATAGCACTTTAATGAAACAAAAATTAGACCCATCACGTAACATAGACTGTCGAATATGACCAAGCGTCCCAGGAAGCCGGCTTCGAAGAAGAAAAAATCCGGTAAACGTTCTTTGACAAAGCATGCGGTAAAAGCAGTCGATGTGGCACCGGCTGTTGAACAACCGGACATGAGCCCTGAAAGAGCGTTGCTCGAGAAGAGGGAAAAGCAGAAAAAGGAAGATTTTGCGATCATAGGACGAGCGATTGAAGGTGATCAAAGAGCTTATCAGGAACTTATGAATCGGTATCGTTCGCAAATCTACAGTTTAATGTATCGTATGGTGCATTCCTCAGCTGAGTCGGAAGATCTGGTGCAGGAAGCCTTTATGAAAGCATTTACATCCTTACGGAATTTTAATTACGAGTATGCTTTCAGCACGTGGCTTTACAAGATTGCAACGAATAACTGTATCGACCACCTCAGGAAGAAAAAACTGCAAACCCTTTCAATTGATGCTCCGATCGCATATAAGGATACAAGTTATCATATTGAGATCCCGGATCTCACCTATTATCCCGAAAAAGAGATGATGCGAAATGAAAGGAGTTCCATCATAAAAGTTGCAATTGACGAACTTCCTGAAAAGTACAAAACAGTGATTTTTTTGCGTCATTCCGAAGAGTTGTCGTACGAAGAAATTGCCGCCATGCTTAAAATACCGATCGGCACCGTCAAGGCCAGGATATTTAGGGCGCGGGAAATGCTGAACAAATTCTTAAAAGGAAAAATTGACAAAGGATCGTGATGAAATTGAAGTTTGAAAAAGAGTTCCTGCTTATATTCAATGCTTATTTTTTTACCGTGTTTTCGCTGGTGGCACAATCGCGTGTTCAGGAGATCAGCCGTGACGATGAGAAGGACCTGAAAGTCAAATTAGAATATGCGGCAGGCAAGATTTCATTAAGCAAAGTTTCTAATGATAAATTGTGCCGCGTCTCCGTACGTGAGACGAACAATGAAATTACGCCTAATGTCCGCTACGAAAAAGACGGTACGAGCGGATATCTGGTCATTGATATGAATGAAAACGAATCCGTAGGTGTTTTCGATATCGGTGATCAGAAGCTGGATATGGAATTCACGGAAAAAATTCCGCTGTCTTTCAATTTAGAAATGGGAGCTTGCGAAGGCCGGTTCGATTTCAGCAATTTGAGGGTCAAAGATCTTAGTTTGTCGATGGGAGCAAGTTCGGCAGACATCATGTTCAACACAAAAAATAAAGATCGAATCAATAAGCTCAAAATTGAAGCGGGCGTTTCGAAATTAAATATTGTCGGGCTTGCCAATGCGAATTTTGATAAAATGGAATTCGAGGGCGGCGTAGGTTCTTATATGCTGGATTTCTCAGGTAATCTGAGCCAATATTCCAGGTGTAATATCTCGTTGGGCTTGGGAAAACTGACCATACGCGTCCCTAAAAATCTGAGCGTAAAGATTCGAACCGAAGATTCCTTTCTCGCATCTATTCGAATCAACGAAGAGGATTTTGTCAGAAAATCCGGCGGCACATACTATTCAGTGAATTTCGACGAATCGGAGCCTTTTCTTGATCTTTATATCGAAACCGGTATGGGTAATCTCAAAGTCCAAGCCATCGAGTAATCTCATCTTTAACATCGGTCGTTCATGACATTAATATCAGGAAGATCCCGTCGCGGATTGACGGTATTTATTTTTATTCTTTTCATTCTATCAGGTTCCGTCTACTCTCAAAACGCATCGAATGATTTGTCACTCGCGAAGACCTACGAGGATGACGGTCAGTATGAAAAAGCCAGTACCGTCTATGAGGAACTCTACAAAAAAGATCCCGCAAATCTTTTGATCACCGAACGACTGAAGAACGTCTACCGTATTCTCGGCAAGCATGAGGCACTGATCCAGGTTATTTCCCGTCAATTGCAGAACGATACTCTGAACATACCTTTGTTATGTGAATTAGCTGACGCATATTATAAAATCAGAAAAATTCCAGATGCATATGCGGTGATCCAAAGGGTGATCTCCGCCGACCCGACCTCCGAGAGTTCCTATCGTTTGGCTGCAACCGTCCTCATGAGTAATCGCCGGTTCGATGACCTTAAAAAGACCTATTTGCTGGGAAGAAAAAATATCCGAGATGAGCGGCTCTTTGTTCTGGAAATGGCCAATTTATTGAGTTATAAGGGGAGTTATTATGAAGCGGCAAAGGAATATTTACGATATTACCGATTCAATTCAGGCAGTATTGATTATGTTAAGACACAGATTCTCCAATTTCCCGATAATGCTCTGGATAACGCATCGGCCATCAAGGCGATTAAAGAAGATCTGGCTATGCATGGGGACGATTTGGCGTTAAGCAAATTACTGATCGATATCCTTTTCAGAAACGAAGAATATGAAAGCGCATTTGAACAAAGTAAAATACTGGATGAGAAAAAGGGCAAGACCGGTGCGGAAATCCTGAGTTTTGCCAACATGACCTTTGAAGGCAAATTATATTCAGTGGCACAAAAGGCATATGAATATTTTTTGACGATTTATCCTAATGCGCCTCAAGCTGAGATTGGCATAGCGAAATGCTTCGAAGGTATGGGTTCTACGGATATCATACTGACGCTTCGCAGGGACTCACTTTCTTTCAGGCAAAAAGTTGAAGAAAAGTTTTATTCGGACAAAGCACTAAAAGCATATCAGGAATTGATCGCTAAGTACCCGCAAACCGAATGGAGTTACGAAGCATATTTCCATATGGGCGAAATCCGCCTGCGCAAATTTTTTGATGTTCAGGAAGCTTATGCCGACTTTAAAAAAGTTGCCGAATCTAAAAGCCCATATCGTATTGAAGCGAAATTTCGCATTGGAGAATGTTACCTGATCGAAGGAAAACTTGACCTTTCTTTATCCGAATATAAGGCTATTTCCAACGAAACCAAAAATTTGGCAATCCGTGATCGGGTTTGGTATCAGGAAGCTGAAACTTACTTTTACTTACAGCAGTTTGACTCCTGTGAACGACGGATGAAAGACCTGAGTCGTGGTCCGGAGGGTTTATATGTCAATGATGCACTGTCCTACCTGTTACTCATACAGGAAAATAAAAAAGAATTAGATCTTTTAAGACAATTCGCCGTCGCAGCACTTCAAGTCCGTCAAAAGAAGTTTTCAGAAGCATTGGCCTTATTGAGCGATATGGTGAAATCATCGCCCGGAGCTGCTATTATAGATGACGTGCTCCTGCGGATCGCCGAGATTCATGCCATAACCGGCAAGTATGATCAGGCCTTGAGTGTATATAGGAATATCGTAGACCATTTGAAAAACAGTCCGCTTGCAGACTTGGCTTTGAAAAGAGCCGGGGAGCTCTTTGAGGAAAAACTAAACAATACCGAGGGCGCTATAAAAGCATATAAGGAACTTCTTACGCGCTATCCTAAGAGTATCTATGGGAATCAAGTCCGCAAAAGAGTTCGTGAACTGGAGCAACCCGCCAAAAAGGCTTCTTGATCCTTACTCACTCCAGCAAGGGTAAGTATCAATCGCATCATTCTCCGTAATATTTTTTAAATTCTTCCCGTTGGTATCCATCGTATATATATCCATGTTGCCTGTTCGGTTTGATACGAACGCGATAGATTTTCCGTCGGGCGAATAAACCGGATAGCCGTTGAACCGGAGTGAATCCGAAGGCATCAGATCCTTAACGGCTTTGGTTGAGATTGCCAGGATACAAATATGATTATTACGGGTAAAAACGATTTGGCTTCCATCCGGAGAAAATGCGGGTTGCAGATTGTCTCCGATCCCGTTGGTCAGGTTTTCAACGGAACCTCCAAGCCCATTCATTATCATGATATCCGAATGGCCGCCACCGGTATTGCGTGTAAAAACGATCTTGGAATCATCGAAAGAAAACGATGGAGAAAAGTTGAACGTGTCTCCGCCGGTGACTGTAAGCGGCGTTATTCCTGTTCCGGTAGAATTCATAAGATAGACATTGAAATTCCTTATAAATACGATTTTGTTTCCGATACGAGAAATCTGCGGCGTTGTGTACTCGGAATCACCGGAAGTTATTTGGGTTAATTCGTTGTTTTGATGTAAGTAGATATGAGTTGATATATCGCGCTTCGATAGGAAGATTAGTTTATTGCCGCTCAACGAGAGACTGGAATTCGTATCGTCCAAGGGGT
>CAZHUW010000046.1:0-19088 GCA_964535295.1 uncultured Bacteroidota bacterium | reverse complement strand
CCATCCCATGCGCCATTATTTCCCTGTGGAACCGATGAAAATTATTTATCCTTAGGCATAAAAGCCCTCAGAAAATCGATCGGGATAGGGAAGATCGTGGTGGAATTATTTTCTGTCGCGATCTCCGACAGCGTCTGTAAATAGCGAAGCTGTATGGCCGCCGGCGACCTTCCGATAATGTCCGATGCTTCGGCTAACTTACCCGCTGCCTGAAATTCTCCGTCTGCTGCGATGATCTTGGCGCGCCGTTCACGTTCCGCTTCAGCTTGTTTCGCCATAGCTCGTTTCATTTCCTGCGGAAGGTCAATATGTTTGACTTCCACGGCAGAAACCTTGATACCCCATGGCTCGGTTTGATTGTCAATGATCTGTTGAAGCTGTTTGTTGATCTTCTCGCGTTCGGCCAAAAGATCGTCCAGTTCGCACTCGCCCAAAACGCTGCGCAGTGTGGTCTGTGAAAGTTGGGAAGTGGCATTCAGATAATTCTCCACATCGACGATCGCGCGATCGGCAGCAACAACGCGGAAATAGATCACGGCGTTGACTTGGACCGAAACGTTATCGCGGGTGATAACATCCTGCGGCGGAACATCCATAACGACGGTTCGCAGGCTCACCTTGACCATTTTATCCACTACAGGAATCAGGATGATCAATCCCGGACCTTTGAGTCCGATGAGGCGGCCAAGACGGAATACAACCCCGCGTTCATACTCTCTTAAGATTTTAATGGCGCTCGCCAAAAAGAAAATAATGACGAATACCAAAAACGGCAAAAAGAATTCAAAATTCATAAAGCCTCCATTAGGGTAGTGTAAAAATCACTTAGTTAGTGTCAAAATATATCAGCCAATTTTATCAACTTTCAATGTCAGATTATCCACGGCCGTGATCTTTACCCGCGTTCCTTTTTCAATGATCTGCATGCTTTGTGCATTCCAGATTTCCCCGTGAACCTGAACTTTGCCGATTCCGCCGGCCGGAATGGTATCCATAACGGTTCCTGTTTCGCCGATCATACCTTCGACTCCGGTGGTCACCCTCCGCGACTGGGCTTTTATGCCAAAGCCTACGATGAATAAAAAGAACAGCATCGTGACAAAGACGACCGGAATGATCACTCCCCAGGAAATTCTTATCATATCTTCAGGAGAATCTATTAACATCATCGATCCGAGTAACAGTGAGATGACCCCGCCTATGGATAAGGCGCCGTAGCTCGTGATCTTGATCTCCAGCAAAAATAAAATAAGACCGAAAAGAATCAGCGCCAGTCCGGCATAATTGATCGGAAGCGTTTGAAACGAATAGAAGGCTAGAATGATGCAAATTCCACCGACGACACCGGGGAAAATGGAACCGGGATTATAGAATTCAAAGAACAGCCCGTACATTCCGAGCATCATGAGGATATATGCGATATTCGGATCGGTAAGAATATCCAGGATGCCAAATCTCCAACTGCGCTCGATCTTTTCGATTTGGGCATTCTTTGTTGTGATCGTCCGTTTTCCGATCACGGTTTCAACCGAGAGGGAATCGATCTGTACCAGCAAGCTGTCAAACGATTTGGCAACAAGGTCGATGACATCTTTTTTCAAGGCTTCGGTTTCTGTGATGGATACGCTTTTACGAACCGCTTCTTCCGCCCAATCGGCATTTCGTTTGTTTTTTTCGGCAATGCTGCGAATGTAGGAAACAGCGTCGTTGGTTACCTTTTCCATCATGACTTGCGATGAACTGTCCGCCTTTCCTTCTCCAAGATTGACTGGATGCGCCGCACCGATATTCGTTCCGGGCGCCATCACGGCAACGTGCGCCGCCATCATGATAAACACGCCGGCAGAAGCGCAATGAGAGCCTCCCGGCGATACATAGACCACGACGGGAACTTCCGACGCGAGGATGTTTTTTACGATAAGGTTCATCGATTTCATCAATCCTCCGGGCGTGTCTATTTCAATGATCAGACAAGAGGCCTGTTCATCATTTACTTTAACGATCGCTTTTTCGATGAATTCTGCGGAAGCCGGGTTGATCACTCCGTCTACTGTGATACGGAAGATCTTGTTCTGGGGAGCCGTATGCTGAACCAGAAGCATGAGTAACATAACAATGAGTGTTTTCATATAAATTAAGGCTATGATATTAGATTGATGAATTTCCGTTTATTGGCAAATGAACTATGAATTCAGTTCCGGATTTCCCATCGCTTTCGGCCCATATCCTTCCGCCGTGAAGCTCTACGATGCGTTTTGACAGTGCCAGCCCTAAACCCGTTCCCTGATTATCCGCGTTATCGGAGGATTGCCGAAATTCCTCAAAGACTGTCTCCAGTTCTTCAGGCCTAATTCCCTTACCGTTGTCGGCAACCCGGATTTCCAAGTATCCGGCGGCATGATTATTGAAAAAGATAGGCTGCGCCTCAAGGATTATCTTGCCGCCCGGGGGAGTAAATTTTGCGGCATTACTGAGCAGATTGATCAGTACCTGGCGGATCTTGTTATCATCAACCGTTATGATCATACTTTCTGCTGGGATTTTCATCTCAAAGAAATGTATTTTTTGTTCAAATAAGGGTTGCATGATGTTGCGGGCATCATGAATGATTTCGTCGAGATGAACCGGTTTGCATTTGAGATTCATTTTACCCGCTTCGATCTTCGAAAGATCCAAAACGTCATTGATCAGCTTAAGCAGATTTTTACTGCTCGATGATATCGCATGGATCGCCTCTTCCTGTTCGTTTGGCACTTTCCCGAGAACGCCTTGGATGAGAAGATCTGTAAAACCAATGATGGAGTTGAGAGGGGTCCTTAGTTCATGGCTCATATTCGCAAGAAATCGGGACCGGACCTCATTGGCCTGCAAAATCTTTTCATTGGCAATCTTCAATTCGGTATTGGCTTTTTCCAGATTATGTGTCCGGTCCGCAACCATCATTTCGAGTTCTTTGTTTTTTCTTTTGATCTTCCTCGTCCGGTATTTGTAGGCGCGGTAGAGAATAAACACAAAGCCGCTCAGCCCGATAAACCAGAACCACCACGTTTTCCAGAATGGAGGAGAAATGTGAATGAGGACCGAAAATCCCTTTTCGTTCCAGACACCGTCACTGTTTGATGCTTTGACCTTGAATGTATAGGATCCGTGATCGAGGTTCGTATAAGTGACATCGTGTTTATGACCGGCGTTTATCCATCCGCCGTCAAATCCCTCCATCATATAAGCATATTGATTCTTCTCAGGGCGCGTGAAATCCAGAGCAGAAAATTCAAAAGAAATCACATTCTCTTTATAAGTGAGGTCTATCTGGGAAACGCCGGTCGGCGGTAGAGGGATGACTTCATCAAGTTTTTTGAATGATGTCAACACGACAGGAGGAATGTTAGGATTTGCCTTAATGTCAGCCGGGTTGAACATGGTAAATCCATTAACGCCGCCGAACATGAGTTCACCTTTTTTATTCTTGTAAAATGCCCCGCTGTTGAATTCGTTACTTTGGAGACCGTCTTTCATATCGTAATTCGTAAAAGACTTTTTTTGTGGATCGAATTTAGAAATGCCTTTGTTGGTGCTAAGCCATAGGCAGCCGGAATCGTCCTCCAGAATACCGTAGATGACTTGGTTAGGTAAACCTTCCTTTTCCGTAAATCGGGTGAAGGTATTGGATTTTCGGCCAAATAGAGTCAGACCGCCCCCGGCTGTACCGACCCAGAGCCTTCCGGATCGATCTTCGCATAGACTCCAGATACCGTTAGGCGGTAGAGTATTAGTAATCCGGGGGTCATTTTTGTATGTTGTGAATGTCTCCGTCGACGGATCAAAGCGGTTTAAGCCTCCGTTACGTGTTCCGACCCATAATATGCCGGCACGGTCGACATAAAGACACCAAATCATGTTGTCGCTGATCCCACCGGTCAGACCTGGTTTGAAGGAATATTCCGTAAACTTTTCAGTGGTCGTATCAAAACGATAGAGACCGGCATCGGTACCGCACCATATGACTCCAGCAGAATCAAGGGCAAGCGCCCTGATAACATTGGATCGAAGTCCATGGCCTGATTGTTTGGAATAATGCTTAAACTGATGGAGCACCGGATCAAATTTGTCGAGACCTGCATCGGCCGTTCCGATCCAAATAGTACCCTTAGAATCAGTTAGAAGAGAGAAGATGTTATTACTGCCGGGCGACGGTTCGGAATTACCGGTTTCCTTGTAGTGGACGAACGCTGATTCTGCCGGATCAAGTTTGTTCAAACCGCCCCCATACGTGCCGACCCACAAATTTCCCTTCGGATCCTCACAGAAAGAAAATACGAATTTTTCACTCAGTCCGGACGGCTGATGATTATCATGGCGGAAGTGGATCAGTTTTTGTGCGTTTCGTATCAACTGGCTTACGCCGTCACCGTCGGTGCCGATCCACAATAGCCCGGAATTGTCTTCATAAAGGGAATTTATAAAGTCATTGGCTGGCATATTGTCCTCATCCCAGCGGCTGTAATTGGCAACTACAGTCCTTGTTTGCGTATCCGCACGACCCAGCCCGTTTCCGTAACTTCCGGTCCAGATTTTTCCCGATCCATCTTGCAGGATACTTCGAACAGAATAGTCATCCCGTTCCGAATGACGATCCCTCAATGGAAAGTGAATGAAGCGGTCGAGAGCTTTGTCGAACATATGTAAGCCGCTGTCCGTTCCAACATAAAGCTGACCCGATGAGTCAATAAGTAATGAGCGGATGAATTCATCTTTCAGACCGTTTTCACGCCGGTAGTGAGTGAATGCTCCGGTCTTTGGGTCATACCGGTCCAAGCCGCCACCGCCAGTGCCTATCCACAAAAAGCCTGCGGAATCCTGTGCGAGACAATGGACGGAATTCGAGCTTAACGAATTCGTATTGGTCAATTGGCGTTCAAATTGCTCGAAGAATCCTTTTTCAGAATCATAGGATATCAGGCCATCACCGTCGGTACCGATCCACAATTTTCCCGAGTTATCCTCAATGATAGCTTTAATAGGATATCTGCTTTGACGGTTTTGTGGAGTAGTGATAACGATGGTTTTGAAACCCATTTCTCCCGATTTCCGCCTGCACAGACCGCCCCCGTCAGTTCCTACCCACAGATCACCTTTGCTGTCCTTATACAAGCTGTGTATCCATTCATTTGGTATGGAATTCGTATCTTGGGGGTCATGCCTGAATATTTTAAATGTGTAGCCATCATACCGGTTCAATCCGTCCTGAGTTCCAAACCATATGAAACCTTCGGAATCCTGATTGATGCAATTGATGCTTCCCTGGGATAGACCCTGCTGTATAGAAAGACGGTTGAATTTAAGTGGGATGGTTTGTGAAATCAGCAAAGAAGGCAGAAAGATGAAAAAAGAGGCTATGAAGAAAGAAAGGGTCAGCTGATTTTGATTATGTCGATTTAACCGTTCATGCATAGGATCTGCCGGTTCTTTCTACGGTAAGAATTGACGATGAGTCAAGACTTGAACAAAATCTAAAGAATTTCAAATAAAGTAACAAGTACTAGCCAGAATCCGCATAATTATTTCCATTTTATACATATAACTGTAAAAGATAAGCACTTCCCATTCAAATTACTATGACATTGGTCATGAATTTCTATTGGTGCACTTTGAGGGTGAGTTACTCAGAACAATTGGGATGGAACTTTTTTAAATATCATTGAGTTAAAGTAATAGGTTCCTATACACTTTCTACAGCCTGCACATCTTGTACAAATTCTAATCTAACGAAAGGAAGGGGTCTTAAATGGCTAAAATCTATGTGATAGAGGACGAGCCAAGCTTAAGACTTTTGTATCGTACGGAATTAGAAGGGATGGGGCATGAAGTGACGTGCTTGTCCAACGGCAGAGAAGCGATGTCAAAAATGAAGATGGATCAGCCTGATCTGATTGTCTTGGACATTATGATGCCCGAAGGTGACGGAATGGAACTATTGACACGGATGCTGGATCATCGAATGGCTATTCCCGTGATTATTAATTCGGCTTACTCGCACTACAAGAATGATTTCATGAGCTGGGCAGCGGAAGCGTATGTGGTTAAGTCTTCTGACTTGTCGGAACTGAAAATGGAAATTCACAGAGTTCTCGACAAGAGTCAAATGGCCATGGTCTAGGACCTGACCATGTCTGCGTTAGTTTAGAACGAAGCCTGTGCAGATTTGCACAGGCTTTTTTTGTTGTTATTCAGTTCCTAAAAAAGTAAATTGTCCTGCAATTTATAATACGATCTTACCGGAAATAAATCGGAGAAATACAGTGGAAATCAAACAAGTTGCCGTTATCGGCGCAGGAACCATGGGCAATGGCATTGCTCACGTATTCGCCCAATACGGGCATCAGGTCAAACTGATTGATATTAGCCAGGCATTTTTAGACAAGGCAAAAGCTACAATCGAAAAGAACTTAGGGCGTCAGGTTTCAAAAGGAACTTTGACCGAAGAGCAAAAAAAGGCGACCATTGACAAGATTTCCTGGTCTACCGAAGTAAAGGATGCAGCAATCTGCGATATTATCGTCGAGGCCGCTACAGAGAATTTTGAAATTAAATCTCAGTTATTCAAAACACTCGATTCCATTTGCAAGCCTGACGCTATTTTTGCGACCAATACATCATCCATTTCCATTACTCAGATCGCTGGAGTGACAAAAAGGGCGGACAAGGTCATCGGGATGCATTTTATGAATCCAGTCCCGGTCATGAAACTGGTTGAAATTATCCGGGGGCTTGCTACCAGCGATGCAACCTACGCTATCGTAAAAACGTTGACCGAAAAGCTTGAAAAGGTTCCTGTGGAGGTGAACGATTATCCTGGTTTCATTTCCAATCGCGTGCTTATGCCTATGATCAATGAAGCGATATTCTGTCTGATGGAAGGTGTTGCAACGAAAGAATCGATCGATTCCGTAATGAAATTAGGCATGAATCATCCCATGGGGCCACTGCAGTTGGCCGACTTTATTGGGTTGGATGTCTGCCTGTTTATTATGAATGTTATGCATGATGGTCTCGGAGATGATAAATATCGTCCGTGCCCGTTGCTCAAGAAGATGATCAATGCGGGATATCTCGGAGCAAAGAGCGGCCGAGGGTTCTATGATTATTCAAAGAAGTAAATGAGGTTTCATTGAGAATTATCTGATTTTGTTTTTTTGAATTATTTTGTAGAATTTGACCGCGATTTGGATTATTTTAGGGATAATCAGAGACAGTTTTCGTAAACAATTTTCAAGGAGGTATTCCGTGAAAATCTTTTTGCTTGCCCTCGCATTAGTGCTTTCCCAGGAACTTTTCGCACAGGAGAAACATACGATCACGGCAGGAGCGGAAAGGATAGAAATCAAATGCACTCCGGTTGGAACGTCCGGGTTTTCCAAAGAAGGTGAAATAAGCGGGACCGTCCCTATCCGGATCGTTTTCAAAAAGAACGATAAAACAGATGTGGATATTTTCGGAAAAGTGGTCCGTTGGAGTTATAAAAAAACAGAACAGGGGGTGGACGTCGCGGATGTTTACGTGGACGGGAATAATTGGTGGTCCACACGATGTATTTTTTTCATTACCACGTACGTGAACATGCAGAGTATAAATTACGACGGTGAAAAGATGAGAATCGGGCAAGGAATTGATTTAACGACCCGGCTCGGTATTCCGTTCAGCGTTTCCAGCAGTACGTCGGGCCCCGCTTCAAATTAACCTTTTTTGAAATTGCAAAAAAAAGTCCCTTTTGAGGGGCTTTTTTTTTGATACATTGTCTGGTGACAAGGGAAACTCTTCACGATTTCCGTCGACGGACAAGAACGATCATTTTTATTCTTGAGTTCATGGACGGTTTCGTATAACTTAATTCTAATCAGATATCGTAACATTTTAGTTAATTTTGATTTGATGAGAAACATCATATTTATCGGAGCTGTTTTCTTGAGCCTGAGCGTTTTGTCAGGTTGTGAGAAAGAGAAGATCGATGAAGATGCACAGATTGCTTTAGGCCGTGAACTCTTTAGAGATCTACGATTGTCTGCGAGCGGCGATCAAAGCTGTGCGACTTGCCATCCCGAGGGCCATACGGATAATCGTAAATGGCATTTTCCGGCGATTCACGACTCGACCGACGGGATACCTGACTCATTGAAGACACTTACGCTTTGGGGCATTGCATTAACGGGTCCTCCGTATCTCTGGTCAGGAAAAAACATAACCCTCGATTCCGTAACCCGGCTTTATACGAATACGATCATGGGCGGGCACGCAACGGAAGAAGAGATCGATGCGCTGGTGGCTTATCAAAAGTCTTTAATTGCGCCGTCTAATCCGTGGGCTCAGAACGACGGGGATTTGAATGCGGAGCAAAAGAGGGGTAAAAGGGTATACGAATCAAAGGGATATTGCTCACCTTGCCATCCGGCCCCAACCGGAACTAATCGGGGATTAAAAGATATTGGTTCGGGGGGAGCCTTTAAAACGCCGGGTTTGATTGCTATGTATTCAAAATCGAATTTCTTTCATAACGGAAGCGCGAAGACATTACGCGACGTGATCTACTTTTATATTTCTGATCCACAGAATAAACTTCGCAATGCCGGTTTTGTGATCAATTTAACCGACAGCGAGATCGATGATCTCATCGCATATTTAAGAACTTTTTAATTTAGGTAAAAAATGAGACATTTTGAGCGGCTATTTTTATTTCTTTCTGCTATTTTTTTAGGACACTTTTTCTCGTCTTGTGACAAAGAAAAAGTCAGTCAAGATGTGCAGATCAGTTTGGGTAGAAAACTGTTTAATAGCACTAAATTTGACAACACATTTGGCCAATCGGTCAGTTGCGCAACTTGCCACCCCGGAGGCGACATGGACCATAAGAAATGGTTCTTGCCGCAAATTTCTACGGATTCGGTGGCGACACCCACATTATTTGGGGTTTCCGACACACCTCCTTATTTGTGGTTGGGCAATGGAGGTAACGATCTAAAGGAAATAACGCGCACGGTTATTGATACCATCCTTCAGGGAAGCGCAAGCGAAGAAGAGTTGGACGCGCTAACAGCCTATCAGTTATCCCTCCTTGTTCCGGCGAATCCGTGGCTTAATTCCGACGGATCCCTGACGGCCAGCCAGCAGAAAGGGAAACAGGTATTTGAAAATCAAGGGAAATGTAACGTTTGTCATTCCGGTGAAATTTTTACAGGCAAATTTAAAATACAAATCAAACCGGCCAATCCGCAGGTCGATGTGCCGTCTTTGCGATGGATCTTTGCCACTGCACCGTATTTCAGAGATCATTCTGCGACCGGGTTACGAAATGTGGTTGATTACTATGCCGATTCAGTTAAAACCGCTCAGATGACCACTTGGGGATGGAATTCGATCGGGATATTTGACATTGACCTGACCGAACAAGAAAAAGCCGATTTGATCGAATATTTGAAAACGTTATAGAGTCTTAATTGTAAGCTAAATCAGGATTCAACAATGAACAAGTTCCGAAATGTAATTTTTGTCGTACTCTTTTTGGTCATGATCCATGGCCTCCGGGCGCAGGAGGAGTCCCTGCCGGATGAATTTGGCGATATGAAAGACGCATCCGAAAACAGCGTCGGTGTCGGGGGTATTGTCGACGCGGTTACAACTTTCGGCGACGGTTCGGGATTGAACGCAAATACATTGGATGATAATAACTTTAATAATATCCGTACCCTTCTTAATTTTCAATTTCAGCACAGAGACAGGCTACGTGCGGATGTTGAGGTTTTGTTTGACGATGCTTCCAAAGAAAAAATCAGATTGCAGGGCGCTTTTATCACGCTATTCAACGTGCCAAACGAAATGGCCAATTTTATGGTAGGGAAAATACCCAATTTATTCGGCAATTTCGCTAAACGCGAATTTTCGGATGTGAATCCGCTTATAGGGCAGCCGCTGATGCGGCAATACCGGACCAGTTTGGATTGGAATAATCTGTGGAATAATCAGGAACAGCTTATATTAAAACGTAAAAGGCTACAGCATAATGGCAATTTGCCCATCCACGTTTTGTCCGGCGCCACACCCACCGTTTACGATGCACGGTGGGATTTTGGCATCGAGTTGTTTGGAAATATTTCTATGGTGGAGTATCAGGTGGCCGTAACCGAAGGATCCGTTTCCAATCCCGAAGCTGACAAGAATAAAGGGAAGCAGTTTCTCGGGCGGATCGGACTCAATCCGTATGCCGGGTTAAAATTCGGTGTTTCGTACGCCAATAATCCTTATTTATCATGGGCCGATGAACAAAGACTGCTTGAGAACGGGAAAGGGAAGGGAGAATACCGCCAAAAGGCCTATGGAGCCGATGTTGAAGCAAGTTATCGCTATTTGATTGTATTCAGTGAGTTTGTTCGAAGCACATGGGATGCGACAGTTGATGAAGGCTCATTGTCCAATTGGAGTTGGTATATCGACGCGAAATATAAAATTCATCCGAAATTTTACATCGCCGGACGCTACGATATGATGAATTTCAGCGAAATAATGGACCCTGCAACCGGTAAGAAAGATAGATGGGACTACAATGTGAAACGTTACGAAGCCGGTATGGGGTTTCGAATCACGACGGATGCGAGTATCAAACTGGTCGAACAATGGACCGTATTTGAGAAATCATCCGGCCTAAAAACTGTTATGTTGACAGCAGCGCAATTGTCAGTTCCGTTCTAAACCTCTGGAAGGATAAGTTTAATGAAGATCGTACTTGCAATAACGGGTTTATTGGCCGCTATGTTTTTTGAAACCATGGGCGATGATGTGAAGTTCTTTCATACCTTCTCGGATGTCGGTTTGGTCAAATATTCAGATTCAGAAGCTTCCTCTAATCTTGCAAATGTGCCTGCGGACGGCAAGATCAGCGGCAGAGTATTTATCAGCAGGTCCGGCGGTACATCGGCGCGTTCTGCCAAAGGTTTGTACGGGAAGAACGCGTCCCGGTTGAATAAAAGTGCCGGTGACGATAAAAAGGCCGTAGTCTTCATTGTTAAAGCGCCCGGAAAATACCCGTTGCCTCAGAGTCGGCCTGTTATGCGGCAAAAGAATGTGACCATCGTTCCTCATGTGCTGCCGGTCCTTGCCGGTTCAACCGTGGATTTTCCTAATGAAGATGACATTTATCACAATATATTTTCCCTGTCACAAACCAAATCATTTGACCTGGGCCGCTATTCGAAGGGAAATTCTAAGTCGGTTACCTTCAATAATCTTGGGACCGTAAAAGTCTTCTGTGATATCCACTCCCAAATGGGCGGTGTCATACTCGTTCTGCAAAATCCTTATTTTGCGACCGTTGGAGTAGACGGAAGTTATTCGATAAGCGGTGTGCCGCCGGGCAATTATGAATTGGCAGCTTGGCAGGAAAACGGGGGCAATAAAATTCAAAAAATCACCGTGTCGAGCGGCGAACAGGTTACGGCAGATTTTTCATTTTAACCCATTAAGTGCTCATATTATTATATTTAAGCCTCGTTATCTATAACGGGGCTTTTTTGTTAATTTTCCTTATATAAAATCTTGCATAGTATATTTTTAGTTAGTAAATTGAGCCCCCAAAAAATTATTTTTTTGCATTCGGTCAATAACTTACAGATGAGGTTGTTTAATGAGAAATTATGGAGTCCTTTTATGCCTCTTATTCATTTTTATGATAAGCCAGGCGGGTTGTGGAAAGAAACTGACGCCCGAAGATTATTTCACTCAGGCGGATACGTTAAGAGTACAAGGAAAGATGTCAGATGCCATTAAGAAACTGAGCGAGGTCAATGCATTATATCCGATGGATACTGTAAACGCTATTAAAGCGCTGACGTTTACGGCCGATATTTACGCCGCGGATTTGCACAATTTTAATAAAGCGATTGAATGCCATCAAAAGATCATAACGGACTATCCGGACCATCCGCTGGCGGCGAAAAGTATGATCATTATCGCCGTAACATTTGAAAATGAATTGAAGGACCTTGATAAAGCCCGGGAAGCATATGAGGCTTTCTTAAAAAAATATCCCGAGCATGAACTGGCCCCTGGAGTGAAAGGTGCTCTTGATCTTCTCGGAATTACCGATGAAGAACTGGAAAAAAGGATATTGGATAAGAACAAACCGGCGACCGGTACGGTAAACTAACAAAGTGAGATAACAAAATTTGACTAAAAGTGTTTTTTTTGAAACAAGGGCAAAGATCATTTGTACGATCGGCCCTTCATCGAGCGACTACGATACCATATTTCACATGATCAAGGCCGGAATGGATATCGCCCGGCTTAATTTTTCTCATGGAACCCATGCCGCACATCTTGAAGTCATCAGCCATATCCGAAATGCGTCTAAGAAAATAGGTAAGCCGATAGCTATTCTGCAGGACCTGCAGGGGCCGAAGATACGTGTCGGGACATTCCGAGACGGGATCATCGATCTTGTTCCCGGGGCAAAGTTCAGTATTACCAGCCGTGAAGTGGAAGGAAATGAGCATCTCGTTTCCACAACTTACAAAGAACTTCCGAATGATGTTAAGATTGGTGACGAATTGCTTATTGACGATGGCCTCTTGAAGGTCGCGGTTGTCAATAAGTCAACGGATACCGTTGAGTGTCGCGTCGTGATCGGCGGAAAACTGAAGAATAATAAGGGTATCAATTTACCCGGCGTTCAAGTCAGCGCGCCTTCATTAACGGAAAAGGATACGGAGGATCTCTTTTTCGGTCTTCAAAACGATATAGATTACGTCGCATTATCCTTTGTCCGAAAGCCCGAAGATATTCTTCATGTGAAAGAAATCATTCGTTCCAATCAAAAGGACACGCCGGTCATTGCAAAAATTGAAAAACCCGAAGCGCTTGAGTGCATTGACCGAATCATCGCTATCAGCGATGGCATTATGGTGGCGCGGGGCGATCTTGGTGTGGAAATGAAAACGGAGGAAGTGCCGCCAATCCAGAAACGTCTTATCAGTTTGTGTAATAAAGCCGGGGTACCGGTCATTACGGCTACTCAGATGCTCGACTCGATGGTTCAAAATCCGCGCCCGACCCGCGCAGAAGCTTCGGATGTGGCCAATGCGATCCTTGACGGTACGGATGTGGTGATGTTGTCTGCCGAAACCGCATCCGGCAACTATCCGATCGAAACCATTACTATTATGAAACAGATCATCAAACTGATCGAGAAGGAGGCGCCGACCGACTATGTAAGGCGCAGACGGATCATCGGAGATTCGATGATGCTGCAGGACGGCATTGCAGGCGTTTCGTGTAATCTTGCTGAGATGCTGGATGTGGATGCCATCGTGAGTATCACGCTGACCGGCGCCATGTCACGGCTTGTTGCGAAATATCGACCTCAGATACCCATCATCGCAGTCACGCATTCCGAACGGGTCTTGAGGCAATTGAATCTCGTTTGGGGAGTTCAGGGCTTGATCCTTCCGGATCTGAAGAATAATATCGATGACAGTGTGAATGAAGTAAAAAAAGCGCTTGTTCAATCCGGTTTTCTCGAAAAAGGAAGCAAATTTGTCATCACGGCCGGCCTGCCGTTCAACTCACGAGGCCCCACCAACAGCGTTCGTGTAGAAGAGATCGATTGATCCTCACCGGACGATTGCAATCTTACCGGTTTTTTTAAACCCTTTCCCCTTGAATTGGTAGATGTAAATACCGCTGGGAACCGTATGGCCCTTGGAATCCTTGCCATCCCAATACAATCCGTTTGTACCGTCGTAAGGACCTGCCGGTATTTCTCCGAACTTAATCATACGCAAGAGTTTTCCTTCGATAGTATAAACCTGAAATTCTATGGGTGACGCGGCCCCCAAGACAAATTTAAAATTCATCTTCTGATCACTGGAGTTTAATACAAAAGGACTCGGATAAAAATGGAAATTGGAGATCGGATCGACCGAAATACTATTTTGTTGTACCGTCAGTGCCCAGCTATAGCCAAAATCATTGGAATTGTCTTCTTTTACAATGTTTGCGATCACGCACGTCAGCGTATCTCCTTGGAGCAACCCATTTACAGGAATGGAAGATGCGCCGCCGTAATTTAGAAAAAAATTCTTTCCTGTCGATTTGTTATATTCGATAGTATAAATATCGAAAAAATTGTTCGATTGTGCAGCATGAAATGTGATCAGAGAATTGGTCGTATCAAGCGCATAGAAGCTGAGATAAGTAGCGGACAGATGCGCTAATGTCCTGGTAAACGTTGTATCGGCGATTACACGATTGGCGCTGAGTTTGATCTTAGGATAATGTGCGGCTTCAGGGAAGTAGGTGACCGAATCCGCACGTCCGGCCGTGTAGTAATTCCAGATCGAAAATTCAGAGAAATTTCTTGATAAGTTCGAACTCGAGCCGCTCGCATCCTTGATAGCGTCATCAATGGACGTTATCGCGTCACGTGATGGCATGAATTCCCACGATTTTCTAATAGCGTTCCGTCCATATTTTTTTTCGATCATGTGGTTCCAATGTGCAGCTGAATAACCGTCCGTTTGGTCCAAGGAGACATTCGGGCTGTTAAAATAGCCTGGAAGATAGGCGTAATAATCATTCACGTCATCATAAGTTACGTCTTCCATCCAGGTAGATGAAAGCTCATAATACCAGGTATCTGAGGCACGAAAATTGTAACTGAATTGAATGGCATGAAAAAATTCGTGACCCGCCGTTACGCGTAATGCATCGTATCCGTGTGTAGCAAATCCCTCAGAAAAGTCATTTTCGATATAGATTGCCGATGTATAAGTGTCGGGATTGTTGGTAACCTGTGTGACGGTTTCGGTATACCCGTATACGTTATTTAAATCTAAAATATATATCTCGTAGTATCCAAATGCGGAAAACGACAGAGGTTGACGGTAACCCATAGTGTCTACTTCAAGTAAATAGGATCTCTCAAAAGCAAGTCCGGTTTCTTCGACCCAATCCTGAATTCCATTGGTAGTGACATCCAGAGCGGGTACCGCATTGGGGCCGGATACGTCGTAATGAATACGAAACGTTTTAGTTCCGGAATTGGAAGTAAAACTATGATCGTAAACCGCCTGCATGGTCGTTTTTTGCAAGCGAAGTTCTTTTTCGGGATGTTGCTTTAAGTATTCATGCGTTTCCGCATGGATACCAAAACCGCATTTGATTGGAACATCTGAGCGATATTCCTCAGGCAATTTCTCGCCTCGAAGTATCTTGATCTTCAGATCTATGGCCTCATCTTCTGTGATCCGGCCCGCTTCAAATGACCCGTTGATGATCTGAAGGGAATTTCTTGGGTATTCTTCCTGCGAATAGACTGCGGGTGAATAAATAATCAGGAGCAAAACTACGGTGAAACGGACTTTCATTTAGTGACGATCCTTACTTTTTTTGCGAAAAGCGAGCGACAGGGGAACGCCTTGAAATCCAAAATGTTCCCGCATCTTGTTTTCTAAATATTGACGGTAGTTGGCCGGAATGAGTTCCGGTGCATTAGAAAAAAAAGCGAATACCGGCGGGCGCGATTTAATCTGGGTCACATAATTGATCCTGAGATCTTTCCCTTGAACGGCCGGCGGGTGATTGGTCTCGATCGCTTTCTTGAGGAAATCATTGAGAGCCGAGGTGGATAACGTCCGGTTCCGCTCCTCGAACACTTTTTGCGCAACTTCCAAGACCTTAAATACGCGCTGTTTTCCGGTGGCGGAAATGAAAACATAAGGTACATATGTGGTTGAACCAAGCGCCCGGGTAAGGTGTTTTTCAAAATCGAGGTACGTTGTGCTGGTTTTGTCGACAAGGTCCCATTTGTTGATCGCAAGAACGAGCCCTTTTTTCAATTGGCGTGCTTCTTCGAGAACATGAATATCCTGCATGGCAAGACCTTCGATCGAATCGATGAGTAATACGGCAACGTCGCATTCCTGGATGGATTTGATTGTTCGGAGCGTGCTGTAAAATTCGAGATTTTCTTTAACTTTAGCTTTTTTTCGAAGCCCGGCGGTGTCAATAAGTTTATAGTGGATGTCCTTATATTCGAAATCGGTATCGATTGAATCACGAGTTGTTCCCGGAATTTCTGAGACGATATGTTTGTTTTTTCCGATCACCGCATTGACAAACGAAGATTTGCCGACATTCGGTTTACCAATGACGGCCAGTTTGATCACGCCTTTTTCGAACGCAATGTCATCGACATTTTCCCGATAACCGTCACCAAGACCTTCGAGAATATCATCCAAAAGATCACCGATATTCCTGCTGTTAAGCGCTGAAATGCTCTTTGGCTTGCCTAAACCGAGCTTGTAGAAATCCTTGTTAGCCGTTACGTCCATATCGATCTGCTCATTGTCGGCCTTGTTGACAACCAGAATGTGCTTTTTCTTCCCGCGTTTGATGTTATCCGAGATCTGCAATTCAGTAGTTGTTAATCCCGATAAGGCATCCACCAGAAGAATGACCAGATCGGATTCTTCGATCGCAAATTGCGCCTGTTCACGGATCGCAACGTTTATCTCGTCGTAGGCTTCCGGCATATAGCCGCCCGTATCAATAAGAACAAATTGTTTACCGTTCCAATCGGTTATCTCATAATGCCGATCACGCGTTACACCCGGCGTCCCGTGAACGATAGCGTCCTGACGTCCAATCAGGCGGTTGAATAAGGTCGATTTACCTACATTCGGACGTCCGACAATGGAGATAACAGGCAGTCGGTTGATTCGTTTCATGGTTTTGTGAGAATAATAGTATTGAATTTTTGCGCTGAATTAAATATGATAGTCATAATTCATCTTTGATTCAAGCCCAAACTTCCCCTTGAGAAGCGCTCCACGCCATGATTTTTACTGAAATTGAATTATTTAACATAGGTCCATGGGATCGGACGCGTTTTGAGTTCACTAATGGACTCAATTTGCTTTCGATGGATCAGGAGAAACCGACAATTCTGCAGACGATGCGATCGGCTTTATCAACCTCCCAGGCCGATTCAAATAATATCCAAACGGACGGTGCGTTTGGATCAAAGATCGTTTTGAAATTCAAATTGGATTCAAAGTCATATACCGCGGTCAAACAATGGTCCGGTAATATGCTTTCTCACGCCATTACGCTCGACGGATCCGATCGTCGCTTCAACCTGTGTGAATTTGAACACTCCGTGCAATGGTGCCGCTTGTTTTTGGAGCTTTATGATAAGCGTCCGGTTGCAAATGATCACTTGGATACCGATCAGGGAATGCTCTTGCGATATCAATTTTTGTTATCTTTGATGTTTTCCGGCATAGAGATCGAAGAGGTAGTGAAAAAAAAATGGCAGCACGAGCTTTTTAATGTATCGTGTTATGATAAAATCGAACATAGTGTCAGGCAACTTCATCTTGCCGCATCGGCCACGCTGTCGGAGTTTAAGGCGTCACGTCAGGCTGCCGCCAGTGAACAATTGAAATTCTCGCGTTTCGAACAAGAACTCACGAGGATCGATCCGGAAATCAAGCGGATGGAAACTTTGATCTCACAACTTTCAGATCATGCGGGCGCAGATGAATCGGAATTGCAGCAAGCAGAAAAGATCCATGATTTCATTTTAACAAAAAAAAATGAGATCGAAAAAATAGATTTTGAACTTCGGAGTTACGGTTCTTTGCTTAAAAACAATATCGCCGTCGAATTTACCGAAGACGAGATTGTTGAGATTGATAAAAAACGGCGTGTTTACGAACAGATACTAAAACGAGAGGAATCATTGAATCAAGATTTGTTCGAACGCGGTCAGTTGGAAAAGAATTTGAGAGGTATTTTAAATGAGATAAACCAGATGCAGATCACACCCGACAAAGCTGAATCCTCCGGGTTAAACCGGATCGATGCTTTCAGGGATGAGGTTGGGCGTATCAAGGACGCTTTAAAGGTCTACGGGGGTATTGAGAATGAACTGGATTCTTTAAAAAAAGAGAAATTTGTTTATCAGTCATCGTACGATAAATTTCATGTGATCAGTAAATTAAAACAAATCATTTCACAAAACGAACAAAAGAAGATCCGCTCGACCGTAGCAAAACTGGAACAGGACAGGGAAAAGCTCGAGCAGGAATTAACGCAAATGCGATCATCCCTGCACGAAGACCGCTACCGTGCACTTTTAGATAAAGTTTACCATAAAAGGCAACAGATGCTTGAATACCGAAAACGGCTGGATGAACTTTTTGCAGCGCGCCTTGACGTGCTGGTGAACTATGAAGCTGCGAAGTATGAAATGCAAGACCTTTCAGCATTGGAAGGCCATATTCGGAAACAGATAAATCATAAGAAATATCTTTCTTTAACCGGCGAAGTATCCCGATTTATTCAAAGTGAACTGTTCCATCACAGGCGTGCAGAGTTTGTTCAAGATTTAGATGGATGGTCTGAATTTGTTCCAGTTGCCTTCATCCAAGCGGCTTCAAAACTATTCTCGGATGAGGGATGGGAGTATAAGGAAATCATGGAGGAACAATTTACCGTTTCTCAGACCGCAGATTTTCTGGAGATGTTTCGTTTGATTTGCCTTCATTATCATGTCAGGGTTGAATCTTTTGTTTTAGACAGACCATTCCGTGGTATGCATGACGCACAACCGTTGGGTGGAATTAAAGATATTCTTCAGCACTTAAAGATCAAACAATTCATAGTTTTCGAACAGAACTAGTATTCAATGTCCCCGACAATAACTTCCTCCCGGATTGGATGGATATATTCTTCAATAACTCTTTTATGCGCCGCATGAGCTGAATAGATAGCAAGATCCTCCCGGGTCCTAAAGCGGCTAATCAGCATAACACCATATCCTTTATTCCGTTCTGAAAAATTGATACCCGCATGCATTCCAGCCAGTTGCGGTATTTCATTCTGTAGATCTTCAAGCGCCTTTATCATGGTCATTATCTTGCCGGAAGTTACTCCGGCTTTGATCTTAAATAGGACAACATGTTCAATCATAAATATTCCCGACGGTTACTTTATATGGCAAATTCAACTTCGACCTTTTTAGTGAAATATCGGCTATAGGG
>CAZHUW010000045.1:0-19157 GCA_964535295.1 uncultured Bacteroidota bacterium | reverse complement strand
CGTCGTCCTACGGATATGATTTTGACCGAAGCGCCCCTAATTTGAAGAAAAATCATCACCTGATTAAGCTGCTCGACTCCTTAAGTAATATTGACGGAATTGAATGGATCCGCGTTATGTATTTATATCCATCATTGTTTTCTGATGAGCTGATCCAATGTATTGCACAGAATCCGAAAATATGTAAATACATCGACATGCCCGTTCAGCATATCTCCGACTCGATGCTCAAAACTATGCGGAGGAACACTTCAAAAAAACAGACGACGGATCTTTTATATAAGATCAAGAACCGTATTCCAGAACTGGCTTTAAGAACGTCGATGATCGTGGGTTATCCCGGTGAAACAGAAAAAGATTTCGGAGAATTGTGCGATTTCGTTGAGGAGTTCCGGTTTGACCGTTTAGGGGTTTTTGTTTATTCACGGGAAGAAGGCACGCATGCTTATGATCTCAAAAAGCAGATCCCAGATAAATTGAAAAAAGAGCGATTCAATCATTTGATGACTTTACAACAAACTATTTCTCTCGATAAAAATAATAACAAAATAAACAAGAACTTCCGTGTCATAATTGACGTAAAAGACGGGAATCGCTATGTCGGAAGGACGTCCTACGATGCACCCGAAATCGACAATGAAGTAATCATTGAAACGGACCGAAATCTGGAAATCGGAAGTTTTATAGATGTTCACATAACTGATGCAACCGAATATGATCTTATTGGAAAACCCATTTAATCACTTTTTTTGCTGAAGGGAGATGTGTGTGAAGTATTTTACCGGATTATTAGCCGTCCTAATGTTAACTCTTTGTCACCCATCGCTCCACGCTCAGATGGAACAGTCTCGAGCAAGTGGAGGCCCTTTTTTCTTCATTGATGCCGCCAATGTTGCCTCTAAAGAAATTTCTAAGGGCCGTGTTGAAGTTTTTGTGAAGGTCGCTTTCAGTGAATTGTTATTCACTAAGTTTCAGTCCACTCTTTATCGTTCTCAATATGAGATCACATATCTATTATATGACAAGAAAAATAATCTTGTTCAGCGTGAGATTCAGGATAAAGAGATCATTACGGAGAAATTTTCTGATACCGAATCGGATCTGCGATTTCATTTCAGCCGGTTGACCTTAAATGTAGATCCGGGTGATTACACCCTGACCGCCACAATTACCGATAAGGAAACTCAGAAATTTGGCCAAAGAAAACTAAGTATCCCGGTTAAGACATTCCGGGATAAGCCGGTTGCCGTCAGCGATCTAATCTTTGCCGATAAGATACAGAAAGACAGCTTGATGGATATCATCAATATTGTACCGAATGTTTTCAAAAGCTTCGACAATGAATTTAAGCGTTATCTAGTATATTTTGAAATATATGATGAAAAATTCTCAGCAGTTAACAATGACTCTGTAGCAGAACAGCTCAGTGACAAGGATACTTTCAAGATCCGATATAAAGTTCTCGACAAAAACCAGAATGTTATTGTCGAAGACTCCTCGTACCAAGAAGTGTGGCAATTTCAGACTTTCAGTTCTGTAGAGATCGATAAAAAAGATATCAGCTATGGGAAATACATTTTAGATGTTGTCGTCTCCAAAGGCGGACAACGCGCTAGCAGCAAAGCTATCTTTGACGTAAGGCTGTCTACTTTTACCTCACCTTCGATGACCTCAAGCACTTTTGACCTTGATGTCGCCATTAAACAGCTCCGGCATATAACACGTAATATTAATATTGGAAAAATACTGAAGGGAACCCAAGCCGAAAAAGCAAAGTTCTTTGAAGAATTCTGGAAAACCAAGGACCCGACTCCTGAAACGGAGCGTAATGAGCTCATGGAGGAATACTATCGAAGAATTGACTACGCCAACCGATATTTTACTTCGGGCTTCCGGGAAGGGTGGGATACGGACCGCGGGATGGTCTTTGTTGTTATGAATGCGCCGGACGATATTGAAAGGCATCCTTACGAATCGGATGCAAAACCTTACGAGATTTGGTATTATTATGAGGCAAACTTGAAATTGTTTTTTGTCGATTTTTCGGGTGTTGGCGACTATGAATTATATAACCGGCAGGAATTTGAAAGCTATGTCATGCTGCACCGCTAAATGAAAATCAAACATCATTTCCTAACCGGTCTGCCATTTGTTGGCAAAACAACCGCGTTGTTACGAATTATCCAATCGTTGGAACATGCCTCCGGATTCATCACGCTGACCGAAAACCGAAACGGGGAAAAAAAAGGATTAAATTTAGTTACTTCCGACGACCAAATTTACCACGTCGCCACTTTGAACCCTCCATCGTTACGGGGAGCAGGAAGGTATACTCTTAATCCTGAAATTCTCAAAGATGCTATGGAAAAAATTTTAGAATATTCGAACCATTCCAAGTATGTTTACATGGATGAGATAGGGACCTTATACTGCCAGTCGTCCTTATTTATTAACACATTACGTGACTTACTTGAATCCCACATCCTCATTGGGGTCATAGCAAGAAAAGGACATGCCTTCATCCATGAAATCCATCGCCGGCATGACTGTTCATTTACTGAGATCCATGCGGACAATAGGGATGATATTCCCGGGATCATATTGAAACGTTTATTTTAAGCCAGGACAACCTTTGAAAAAGACCACAGCCTCAGATACCACCGCCCGTTGCGGATACGTTGCCATTATCGGCAGGCCGAACGCAGGCAAATCAACATTATTAAATCAACTGCTTGATTTCAAACTATCTATCGTTACGCCCAAGCCGCAAACTACACGGCAACGTATTCTCGGCATATTGAACGAGAAGGACGCTCAGATCGTGTTTTTAGACACTCCTGGACTGATCAAACCCAAATACGCTCTCCAATCCGCGATGATGAAAATTGCCGATAAGGCCATCGAATCGGCCGATGTCTTACTGGTAATGGTTGATGTGATGTCTGCAGAAGATAGAGATTTTGTGGTTTCGCTTTTTCAGCAAGATCGTAAAGGTCTTAATATTCCAAAAATACTCCTCCTTAATAAAGTAGATCTTTGTGCAAAAGAAAACCTGCTACCTATGATCCAATTTTTTCATGACACCGGTTTCTTCAAAGACATCATCCCTGTTTCGGCGTTAAAAAACGATGGAATAGAGACTGCCAAAAGGACATTAATCAGTCATTTGCCAGCCGGAGCAAGATTTTATCCTGAGGACACATTAACCGAACAGCCGGAAAAATTTTTTGTTAGCGAGATCATTCGAGAAAAAATATTTCTTTCTTACGGTAAAGAGATTCCGTATTCGACCGATGTTTTGATCGAAGAATTCAAAGAGAGGGAAGACTCAAAAGATTTTATTCGGGCGGCCATATTGGTTGAACGGCCATCCCAGAAAGCTATTCTGATAGGAAAAAACGGGGCGGCACTGAAACACGTAGGCGAGGAAGCGCGAAAAGATATCGAAGAATTCCTAGGGCGCAAAGTCTTCCTGGAATTATGGGTCAAAGTAAAAGAAGACTGGAGAAAGAATAACGCAGTGTTGAAGAGTTTAGGATATCTTTGATCGATTATGAAATACCTAATCCGGTACATGGTACTTTCTCTTTTATGTATACCCGCCTGTTCAGAGAATTCCTTCATGCCGGGGTCGGTCGCTAGGAGTTTTGTCAATTCCTATTTTGTAAAGGAAAACCGGGATAATTTACTGGGTCAAGTAACCGGTTCTGCCCGTGTAAAACTTAGCACAGAAAAAGAATATTCCAGGCATTTAAATATGCCGGATATGGAGGTCGAAATCCCGTCCGGTTTTCAATTGATCGATTCAATAAAAATTGATCTGAATCATGAACAATACACGTTTGCGATCCTGTATCCATGGAATATTTCACCCAATGAAACCATGCAGGTTGTTGTTGAAAAATCGTCCAATGAATGGAAAGTATCAAATTACCGTTTCATACGAACAGGTGGACCATGATTTCTGTAGATGAAGCATTAAAAATAATTCTTGATGCAACCGAATCGCTTCCTGCTCAGTCCATGCCAATAACAAGGTGCTCCGGAAAGATACTTGCAGAAGATATTGTCGCAGAGGAAAATGTGCCTCCTTTTGATAATTCGGCCATGGACGGCTATGCTGTGATCGCTTCCGATTTGATGGCCGCTTCGCGTGAAAATCCTGTTTTATTAGAAGTCATCGATATCCTCCAGGCCGGAAAAACTACCAAAAAAAGACTAAAAACCGGGCATGCCATCCAGGTCATGACCGGAGCGCCAATACCTACACATGCGGATGCAGTGGTCATGGTGGAACAAACTGAGAAGACACAGGACGGAAAAATAAAAGTTTTCACACCCGTATCTAAACATGAAAGTCTGCGTTTTGCCGGAAACGATATAAAAAAAGGTTCCGTTATATTTCAAAGAGGGAGACTTCTCGCGCCCTATGATAGCGGTATTCTTGCATCTATAGGCCGGCCGGCTGTACGGATCATACCGAAACCACGGATCGCAATCCTTTCAACCGGCAATGAACTATTTGAAATTGACCGGCCTTTGGTGTCAGGAAAGATACGGACCAGTAATAATTATGTATTACAAGCATTGATAGGGCAAATGGGTGCGGAGTCTATTGATCTGGGTATTGCCAAAGACACTCAGAAAGATACGAACAAAAAACTAGAAAAAGCTTTTTCAGCCGATATTATTATTACTTCTGGCGGGGTTTCCATGGGTGAATTTGATTTTGTCAGAGACTCTCTGAAGAATACCGGAGTGGATATAAAGTTTTGGGGGGTAAAACAAAAACCAGGGAAACCCCTTGTTTTTGGTATTCATAACAAAAAGCTTTTTTTTGGATTACCAGGAAACCCGGTCAGTTCGGCCGTTTGCTTTAAATTATTCGTTGTGCCTGCAATAAAGAAAATGTCAGGTATGACATATCTAGAACCCTGTCGCGTCAAGGCGGAATCGGAAGAACCAATAAAGAAAAAACAGGGACTGCGCCATTTTTTGCGAGGAGTCGTAAGAAAAGAAAACGACCGTTTAATCGTGACTAGTGTCAATAACCAGAGTTCCGGCGCGATGTCTTCTTTTTGCGAGGCCAACTGTCTGATCGACCTTTCCGAAGAAAAGGAGAACGTACTTCCCGGAGAGATTGTATCGGTTATTTTGCTTGATGACCGTGTTCTTAACAAATGGTACTGCGCCTAATTATGTTTGATAAATTCAGTTTACATCCTCTCGAGTTTGATAAGATCAAAGAACATCTTTTTCGCTATGTTCTGACCGAAATGGCGTCTGAAAGGATAGAAGGTTTGTCACCGATTTTCGAAATTGGACAGATCGAAAAAGCACTCGATGAACTTACCGAAATGTCGGACCTGCTCAAATTTGACGATGTTTTCCCGATCGAACAAATCAAAGATATTCGCAGTTTTTTAAGAAATCTGAATACCTTAGGGATTTTTTTGAATCCGGAACAACTCATTCACATCCTTTTGACTCTGCAAACCTTAAGAAAAGTCAAATCGTACCTTAAGAGCCGCCGCGAGAAATACCCATTGCTTTCACTTGTCATCTCTCCGGTCCAGAATCATCCTGAAATCGAAAAAACAATAACAGCCGCGATTGACGATAACGGCGAAGTGAAAAGTCACGCAAGCACGAAGTTGAAACAAATTCGCCGCGATCTTGAAACCAAATCAAGTCAAATTCGCCGGAAATTGGAATCCCTTTCCAGACAATTTGCCTCGCAGGGTTACGCCCAAGACGCCATTGTCACTATGCGCGGCGGACGGATGGTCATCCCTGTAAAAGAAGAATATAAGAATATCGTCAAAGGTTTCATACACGATGAATCCTCGAGTGGCCAAACCGTATTTATCGAGCCCGCTGAAGCTTTGGAACTTAACAACGAACTGCGCAAACTCAGTCTTGATGAGAAACGCGAGATTGATCGTATCCTGCTTGAAATAGCCGATGTGATCCGGGTGCATTTAAATACCTTGATGCAGGATATGGAAATTCTGGGTGATATTGAATTCTTGTATGTCAAAGCAAGATTTGCCGGTTATATCAATGGCGTGAAACCGCAGATCAATCAAAACGGGCACATTCTGGTTAAAAGAGGCTTACATCCTTTGCTGCTCATCAAGGAACTCAATAAGTTACCGGGAGAGCGTCGGCAGGTAGTTCCCCTTGATCTTGAACTTGGAAATCCGCCCCAAACCGGACGTACGCTCATAATCTCGGGCCCTAATGCAGGAGGTAAGACCGTAGCCCTAAAAACGATCGGGCTATTCGCTTTAATGATTCAATGCGGCCTGCTTGTCCCTTGTGCTGACGGCACGCAGTTCAGTATATTTGATCAGATATTTGCCGATATTGGCGACGATCAATCAATCGAAAACGATCTGTCAACTTTTTCCTCTCATGTTCGCCATTTGTCTGAAATGGTTAACAGAGTAAACTCCAATACCCTCATTCTTATCGATGAAATCGGCAGCGGTACCGATCCAAAGGAAGGTTCTTCGCTCGCCATTGCCATCTTGGATTATTTCAACCAAAAGAAAGCTGTTTCGATCGTAACAACTCATCACGGAGAGTTGAAAGCTTTTGCACACGATACGGTAGGCGTTGACAACGGCTCGATGGAATTTGATCACGAAACCCTACAGCCCACGTATGTTTTTCGTCCTCAGATACCGGGAAGCAGTTATGCTTTCGAAATATCCAAACGGATAGGTCTGAATGACGCTATCATTGAAAAAGCTAAGGAAATATCAGGAAAGGAAATCATTCGCCTTGAGAACCTGATTCAAGAACTTCAATCACAAACCAAACGTTATGAATCGTTGATCGTCGATGCGAACCGAAATAAGACGGAGGCGGACGGCCTTGCCAAGCTATATCAGGAACGAATCCAGGAATTAAAGGTCAAAGAGCGTAGTCTTAAGCAAAAATCTCTCGAAGAAATGCAGAAGGCGCTACAGGACGCCAACAACAAAATCGATGGAATCATTCAGGAGATCCGTTCTTCTAAAGCTGACAAAGAAGTTGTAAAAAGAACAAAAAACATAATGCGCCAAGAAAGTTCCGCCATTCATTCCGAGTTGAATATGGTAAGAGAATTCGAATCAGCGTCGCTGGAACACCCGGATGAATTAAGGAAAGGGGACAGGGTTTATATTGCATCAATGGGTCTCGACGGCACTATACTCGAAGAACCGGATGGCTCCGATCATGTGTTGATAGGAACGGGAAGCATCACGATCCGTATTCATTCAGGCCAATTATCAAAACCGAAACAATCACTGGAAAAAACAAATGGCACTTTACTGCGCCAACATATCGAATGGAATACAGACCATGTAAAGAACCAGCTTGACTTGCGGGGGCTCAAAACGGATGAAGCGATTTATGAGGTTGATACGTATTTGACCGATGTGCAAATCTTGGGATTTAAAGAGGTCACCCTCATCCACGGCAAAGGCGACGGAATCCTTCGAAAGAAGATCGGTGAATTCCTCAAACGCGATCCGAGAGTAAAGAATTACCGCCTGGGGCAATGGGGCGAAGGAGATACCGGCGTGACGGTAGTGGAAATAAAGAACGAATGATCTACTCGTCCCAAAGACCCTTGAAATAATTCTCATAGAAGTCCATACTGATGTCCATGATGGTAGGTGTTGGCGGTACGGATTGATTTCGCGTGGCTGTAGAGTCTTTCGAAGAAAATAAGACCTGAACATTATCAAAAAAATGCTTTGCATCCGGTTCAGCTTGAATTTCTTTATGAAAATCGATCATCAGGTCGGATAACATCGATAAATAATATGGCTCCTCTATTTCATCATACATGAATCGTTCAACTAGTTTTCGAAGGCTTCGCCTGAACACTCTGGAGCGGTCCTTTTCTGATGTAACAACTTCCCCTTTAATGGTTTCCCGAACTTTATAAATATATTCCCGCGTCAGCTCTTGTTCCGTTTTTCCGGAAATTTCCATCAGATACTTTTCGATGTAGTTCTTTCGCCCGCGTTTATTTTGGGACAATATCAACATAGGCACTACTCCGCCTATAAGGTCTTTTGCGGAAATATAGCCCAGCAGGAACTGATCGAGAAGACGGACCATTTCAATTTTTAAACTTGTCCTCTTTTCGCCGGATGCCCGCACAACATTACCTCCATAAGAGAACAACCTTCATAGTCCAAAGACAATGAAGGTTGTTCATTTTTTTTATCCTCATTGCCTTTACGGCAATGGCCTCCATGCGGGGTAATACGATTTATTATCTCCGCTGATCAGTTTTCTTTCATTCAGACCATTTCTCCCTATCACATAAATATAACTGCGGGGTTTGGATGAACTTCCGCCCCTCTTTGCATAAACGATCTCCGCACCGTCGGGAGACCAAGAAGGATCATAATTATTCCCGCTTTTAGTAACCGTGTCGAGGTTTGTGCCGTTGGGGTCCATGGTATAAATTTGCAGGGAGTCGTTTCCGTTAACCCACATATTCGAAAAGAATGAAATTTTGTCTGCTCCAGGTGAAAACCGCGGGCGTGAATTGATGGAAGCGCCGTTTTGTGTTAGCTGGGTTTTATTTGAGCCGTCCGAATTCATCATCCAGATCTCATCGTTTCCGCTTTTCTTTGAGGTATAAATTATCTTTGAGCCATCCGGAGAAAATGAAGGATAACAGAAAATATCGATCTTATCCGTCAGATCGGTTAAAACGGTTGGCAAGGTATCGCCGGTGAGTGTATCAGAGATATTTGAATTGTATATATTGAATGCGCTGTCACGATCTGAAATAAAAACTAATTGATTCGTTTGGAGACTCCAGTCCGGGCGTAAATTAAGTGTACCGTAATACGTGCCGATCGAATCTATCGATCTTAGACTATAGGTGACTTGACTAAAAGCATTATCAAGGCTGTCCATATTTACGATATAAATATTTGTGTGAAAGGGGTACCCCGTAGTGGTACTCATTATGATTCTTGTGAATGCAAATTTTCGTCCGTCTGAACACCAGGTTGGATCAAGTGTCCCATTGATGTTATCCAAATTGATACTGTATACAGTGTTAAAAGTGGTGTCCTTAACACCATAAATCTGTTGAAAACCATCACTTTCAGAAACAAACAACACATCGATCTGATTATTGATCAAATCAATATAATTGTCGGACACATTATTATTATCACATGAGCCCAGCATCGTCAAAACACTCAAACATAGACCTAAAACCGCAATAGGAATCCATACTTTCTTATTCATCCCATTCTCCTTTTTATGGTTTCAAACGATGAATCATTCTTGCAAACGGAATGGTCTCCCGTACATGCTGCAATCCGCAAATCCAAGCCACTGTTCTCTCCACACCCAGCCCAAATCCCGCATGCGGTACAGAACCGTATTTTCTCAGATCAAGATACCAATCAAATGCTTCCATCGGCAAGTTATGTTCTTTAATACGAGAGACCAGTGCGTCGTAATTGTCTTCACGTTGACTTCCGCCGATGATCTCACCGTATCCTTCGGGCGCAAGTATGTCCATCGCCAAAGCTTTATCGGGTTCTGCCGGATCCCGCTTCATATAGAAAGCCTTGATTGCAGACGGATAATGGTGTACAATCACCGGCCTGTCAAATTTTTCAGAGATGACCGTTTCGTCCGGGGCGCCGAAATCATTTCCATATTCAAATTTCAAGCCGGCTTCTTCAAGTATCTTAACCGCTTCATTATAGTGGATCCTAGGGAACGGTGCTTTGACTTTTTCAAGTTTCGATGTATCGCGCCCGATCGTTTTGAGTTCCTCAGCGCGCGTTTTAAGTACGGTCTGAACGATGTATTCAATAAAATCTTCAGCCAGTTCCATATTATCTTTGAGATCATTGAAAGCAACTTCAGGTTCTACCATCCAGAATTCAGTCAAATGCCGACGAGTTTTTGATTTTTCTGCCCGGAAAGTCGGTCCAAAACAATAGACTTTTCCAAGCGCTAATGCCCCGGCTTCCGCATAAAGCTGGCCGCTCTGGGTTAAATAAGCCTTCGAATCAAAATAATCTGTTTCAAAAAGAGTCGAAGTTCCTTCGCAAGCTGCCGGTGTAAAGATCGGTGTATCCACAAGTGTGAACCCTCTTCCATCAAAAAAATCACGAATTGCTTTAATAATGGTATGCCGGATACGCAATATCGCATGCTGATTTTTCGAACGCAGCCAGAGATGCCGATAATCCATCAGAAATTCGGGTCCGTGTTCTTTCGGCGTAATAGGAAAGTCTACTGAAGGCCCTATTAGTTTCACGTCCGTAACCTGAAGTTCGTACCCGCCCGGAGCTCGTTCATCTTTCTTAATTTTACCCGTCACCGCCAAAGAGGCTTCCTGTGTTAATTTATCCGCCGTGTCAAATGTTTCCTGACTAACCCCAGGCTTATACACGGTTGCTTGGATGACCGACGTCCCGTCCCTCACTAACAGAAAAAGTAACTTTCCACTTGAACGCTTATTGTACAGCCATCCGTTTAGTGTTACATCCGAACCGTCAGCAATCTTATTTTGGAAAATATCTTCGATATATATGCGGTCACGCATTTTTTCCTTCTCCTTGCTTACTTTATTTGTTAACCCGGTCCATCCATCGGGCATCGGCAACTTCGCCCCGTGCATTCGAGTGCAATAACTGTTGAATTCCGGAATCCAATACATCTCCGAAAACAAAGACTGTTTGAGCGGGTTGATCTTTCAATTGATAATAATACCAGATCTGATAAGGATACTTATCAGACTCAAATTCATGTTTCTCGATCTGGGCCGGAGGACCGTAAACCAAATACACCCGTCCCATATCGGTTTTCCAACCCTCCCTGTTCGGCGTTGAAAATTTCTGATTGGCATCTTCATATCTTTTGTAATAATCCATCAATAACTCATTGGTCTTGGTGCCTGGCGAAGGGTCGCGTTCTTTCCAGAAACGATCCAGGAATTTTTTCTTACCGTCTAATTCGAGTTGGGAGTATATCTTTGTATCATCGCTCTTTCCGACGATCGAAATAATATTCCCTGCACGAACGGCACCTTGGGCGTCCATGTCTTTAAAGAAAGAATCATCGGCCTGCGTTTCGTAGATCGATTCACCTTCCCTATAGATAACAAATAGCTTTTTGGACACCGCGGTTTTTTTGCTTGTATGATCGGTCACACGTAGGAGCAGATAGTACCGACCGCTTTGTATTGAAATCACGTTCAGCGAATGAATGATGATGGCCGTTTGTCCTGCTTTATTAAATGTCTTCGACGGAAACTCTTTGACGACACTTCCGGCTTCATCCGTCAAAATGAAAGCCGCTTCGTAAGTATTACTCGTGCTGCCGGCTTCATATTCCAGGTTATAAAGTTCGGCATATAAAGTCAGCCGAGGCAGATTGCTCCCGTAAAACCTGGAGGGATTCGGAAATATCGTATACCCGTTCTTAACGAACATGTCGTCATTATTCCCGCCTTTTAACACTTGCGTGGACAATTCGATCTGACTCAGATTTAATTGCGAGTTTCCAAAATCCGGAACTTCGATATCTTCGTTATAAACGCCCATGTGAGCTTTATTATTATCATCAGTCATCTGTATCTGTAATTTGTACTTACCGGGTTTTACAGCAAAACTGTTCTCAAAAATAACAGGAATTTCTTTAGCGGTATCATTTACGGTGATATGATCGTCAATACTCATCGTCCACTGTTTTTCCGTTACATTCTTTTCGTCTTCAATGTCGGTAAACACCACGCGGATTGTAAATGCCGCAGTATATAAAGAATCCTTTAGAAGAAAAGAAAACTGGTTCCGCTCGGAATAAAAGTAAAGCTGAGTATAGGTCGCGCCTTGTTGATTGAGCATTTTAAAGCAAGCGACGTCCGTATAGAATTTGATATTCCCTTCGCTACGATTATCTTTGGCATGCAGAACATTCAAACCGATGACGGCACCAACCATGAAGATCGAGAAAATTTGCAGTAAGAATTTCATAAAGAGCCTCCTGAAAATAGGAAACAGATTGACCTGTCTATAATAAATATTTTGAGATGATTTTTAGGATTTCCTGTTTGCCTTCACCGAATTGCGCCGAAGCAGGGATGATGTCCAATGAAGCATATACAGGGGTTTCTCGCAATTGTTTCAAATTCTTTACGCGCTGGCTGGCCGACAGTTTATCCATTTTATTCACGACGATCACGCAAGACACTTTGTGATAACTTAACCATTCCGCCATCTGAAGGTCGGAATCTTGCGGTGTGAGCCGGGCATCTACAATCTGGACGACCAGTTTCAGCCTTTCGTTGTTTTTTAACCAAGTGTCAATAAACCGTTTCCATGACAGTTTCAGTTTTTCAGGAACCCGTGCGTAGCCATATCCGGGTGCGTCCACAAGATAAAACGAATTATTCACAAGATAATAATTCAGGCACTGTGTCTTTCCGGGCGTGCTGCTGATCCTGGCTATTTTTTTGCCTGTTAATTTGTTGAGAAGGGTCGATTTTCCCACATTTGATCTGCCGAAAAAAGCAATTTCATTTAATCTGGGTTCAGGTACCTGTTCGTTCTTATAAACGCTGGCGATAAATTCTATCGACTTGATATTCACATTCTACTTTCTAAATATGGACGGCTTCCCCGTATGCATCCAGCGCCGCTTCCATCATTGCCTCTGAAAGCGTCGGGTGCGCGTGAACCGTATTTCCAATTTCCTTGTAGGTTGCTTCCATTGATTTGGCAATACCGTATTCGGCAATCATTTCTGTTGCTTCAGAACCGATAATATGGGCGCCCAGCAGTTCGCCGTATTTTTCATCGAAAATCACTTTCACAAAGCCATCGCGTTCATTGATCGCACGGGCTTTGCCGCTGGCCGTAAAAGGAAACCGGCCGACCTTAACTTTATAACCTTTTTCTTTTGCTTTTTTCTCAGTGAGGCCAATGCTGGCAACCTGCGGCTGGCAATACGTGCATCCGGGAATCGCAGTATAATCGACCGGATGGGTTTCCTTGCCTGCTATTTTTTCAACACACACGATCCCTTCATGTGAGGCCACATGCGCGAGCCATGGCGCGCCGATGATATCTCCGATCGCATAGACGCCGGCCACATTGGTGCGGTAATATTCATCTACTTTGATCCAGCCTTTTTCAGTCGTCACGCCGATCTTTTCTAAGCCGATATTCTCGATATTGCCCTGAACGCCAATTGCAACCAGGCATTGATCGGCTTTAATGGTCTTATTCCCGTCCTTGCCGCTTACCGTCAGTGTAACGTCCGATGTGCCGACCTCTACTTTATCTACTTTCGTATCGGTAAAAATATCCATGCCTCTTTTTGCGAATATCTTAGTAAGCGACTGCGACACTTCTTCATCTTCCACCGGGAGAATGGTCGGCAGCATTTCAACAATTGTGACCTTCGCGCCAAAAGCATTGAAAAAATAGGCGAACTCGATTCCGATGGCCCCGGCGCCGATGATTACGATCGATTTGGGTACATCCTGAACCATCATGGCTTCGGTGCTGGTTAATATACGCTTGCCGTCGGCCTTAAGATTGGGCAACATCCTTGCACGCGCTCCTGTGGCCACGATTATATGTTTTCCTTTGACTTGAACTGTTTCCTTCCCCGCCGCATCAGTTACACTTAAAGTGCCTTTGTCTATGAATTTCCCGGTACCTTTGATCACTTCGATCTTATTCTTTTTCATCAGGAAATCCCCGCCTTTGGAGTTGGCGTCGGCCACATCGCGGCTGCGCTTGATCACCTGTTTGAAATCGAATTTCAGGTTATCGAATGTATAACCCCAGTCTTTTGCGTGTTTCAGTGTCTCATAGATCTCCGCATTCTTTAAAAGCGCTTTGGTTGGAATGCAACCCCAGTTAACACATATCCCGCCGATCTTTTCACGCTCTACGACCGCCGTTTTGAATCCTAATTGTGCTGCTTTGATAGCCGCAACGTATCCACCCGGACCTCCGCCTAATACCACGACATCAAAATTTTTTGTTTCCATCGGAACCCCTTGATTAGTAAGCTTATTTATTTTAATTTGTGTTCATTCGTAGGGATTTCAAAACTATAAAAATACCTGTAAATAATCAATATATAGTTTATTTGTTTAACGCATTCGCTAATTACGATTTGTCAGAAAATAGAAAGGGGATTTCATGCCAATCTACGAATTCAGATGCAAAAAATGTAAAAGCGAGTTTTCTGAATTGTTTACCTCCTCCGCGTTCGACCTGAAAGAGGTCGAGTGCCCAAAATGCAAGGCGAGGGAATCTGAAAAGCTTCTATCCGTATTTGCGTCCGAAACCAAATCATCGGATTCTTTCTCCGGGATGAGTGCACCGTCATGCGGACCGGGATGCGGCTGTCATAATTAGTTGGCCTGTTTCTCAGAATCGGAACAAAGTGGAAAACATCTTATTCGAAAATTTCCTCGGCCCGCAGGCCGAAAATCACCCCACACTCCAAAATGCCATTACGCGTATATTGGAATGGCATTCGGCCTGGCGGCGCAAGTTCTACCCGGATGATACGTCACTGTATCCGGAAATGTATATGGCACCGGCTGAATTTTTTATCACCCTGGATCATTTTCTAAAACGCCTCGAACAGCAGCCTCCTTATTTCTCTCCCAGATACGCCGCTCAAATGCTCAAGGATCCGACCTTATCATCCGTGATAGGTTATCTCGCCGTGATCCTGACCAATCCGAATAATCACGCTTATGAAGGCGGACCTGTGACCACACAAATGGAAATGGAAGTGATGGACGACCTGATCAAACTCTGTGGATTCGATAAAGGTTGGGGTCACTTGTGCAGCGGAGGATCGCTGGCTAATACCGAAGCCATGTGGGCCGTACGGGACCAATATTTTCGCAGGCACAAAAAAATAGGCCAAGTTCTTTTCTCCACAATGTCCCACTATTCATGGAAACGCATCTGTTCCATTCTCATGATACCCGATCACACGGAAGTCCCCGTGGATGCACAATTCAGGATCGATCCGGATAAACTGGAGTCCGCTCTGAAAAAAAGGCCAACCATGATGGTGGTGGCAAATGTCGGTACGACGGGCTGCGGAGCGGTGGATGATATTGATAACATTCTTGAACTGAGAAAAAAATATAAATTTCATTTACATCTGGACGCAGCCTATGGAGGATATACCCGCAGTATTCTATTAAATGAGGAAGGGGTTGTCCGTGATTTCAAAGAAATTGATACGATCCTGAAACGCGAGATTTATAACAGTCTTGTCGCAGTCAAAGAGGTTGATTCCGTAACTATCGATCCGCATAAACAAGGTGGACTTGCTTACGGTTGCGGGGCCGTATTATACAAAGATGAACGTCTGAAAAAAGCCATACTCAATACAGCTCCTTATACTTATCATATCAAGGACAAGCCTAATATCGGTATGTTCACTCTGGAAGGGTCACGTCCGGGCGCAGTTGCCGCGGCCTGCTGGCTCACGCACCGTATGATTCCTCTCAATAAGAATGGTTATGGAAGGATCCTCGGCGAATGCTTGCTTACAGCCAAAGAATTTTCAGAACGAATAGAAAAAGAGAGCGGCTTTATACCTCTCAACGATCCCGATCTCGACATTTTTTGTTTTTATCAAAAATCATCCGAGAAAACTCTTTCATTGCTCAAGATGAACCAAAAAAATATTGGGCATTACGAAAGATTCTCTGTGTTGAATAACGACGCACATTTTATCTTATCAAAATTTATAATCAATAAGACCACGGTTAAAACGATCCTGCCAAAAATAAAAAGGGATGACAAACAATTCGTTACTCTTCGGGCTGTTTTCATGAAACATTGGCTTCGGATGGGCCGCCCTTCTTATCTTGACCGGCTACTGCTTGAACTGAAAAATAGCCTTAAATAAATCTTGCTTTTCCAAAGACTGTGTTTTAATTTGTGTACAGGTAACACACTATGTTCAATACATTTTTACGAATTACATTACTTTGTTGCGGTCTGGTTTTCTTTTCCGGGTTGTCCGTATCTACGGAAAAACTGTCGGTTTTCCCAATCAACCAGGAAAAACAAACGGCGCATGGGAATTTATCGTTCTCTGTTAGCGATCAGGACGATCCTCACGCTTTTCTATCTTCTTCCAAAGAGGATGTTACCGGACAATTCAGCCAACAAAAGATCAAGTTTTTCAGCGCGAGTTCTTATGCGACTGCAAAGATCAACTACCGTTTTACCCACGTTTTTTATCAGGAAGTCTTAGCTCATTCCTACATTTTAGGCAGAACTTCTGCCTTTCGGGCTCCCCCCTCTTCTCTTTTTTCCTAATCACATTTTTTACAACTGTTAATCCGTTTGTGAACTCAACCTTGACAGGTTATTGATTCGTCATACGCATTTCCAATAATGCGTATCGTCACAAAGTTCTTTAAAACTTGATTCATGGTCCAACCGGATATGAAACACATTTTAATTAAGATAAAGGTCTGTATGGAAACATCATTAGATTGGTTCACCAAGACAGTAATGATCATTTTATCTATTGCCGTGATCGGCGCATTTGTCCAGTTATTTATAAAAGCAAGCAAACAACAAAAAACAAAACCATAACCACTTAACCAAAGGAGATGATTGCTATGTCAATCGCACGTGAAGAAATGACCCGAAATTTGATCTCAACCAAGGAATTGTTCGAATCACAGCCGGAATGGATCGAAAAGCGGGATCGCGCGGTGAAGAAATTATTCAACGGAAACGTGAACGAATTCAATCAATTTCTGTCCAAGATCGATCCGGTAATGGAATGGAAGGATGCGATGGACGTCATTGATGCAGAATTCTCAAAACGCAAGATCCGGCCGGACGGCAAAGAGGCGACCGGTTTGACAGACGTTCTTTTTAAACGTTATTTTCCTTCGTATTAAGTCGTACCCACACAGAACTGCACGGAAAAAACCGTGCAGTTCCCATTTTAGGGTTATTGCAGGGTCAAAATATTCCTTGACTATTGGATGTGGAATTTTTAATTTTGACCGAAGTTAAGGATATTTCTCACTTATAAGCATTGAGGAGCGTTATGGCCTATATTATTGCGGAACCCTGCATCGGTGTAAAAGATACGGCTTGCGTAAAGGTTTGCCCCGTTGATTGTATCTACGATTCCGAAGGATGGGATCAATTATACATACATCCTGATGAATGTATCGATTGCGGCGCGTGCGAACCGGAATGTCCCGTTGAAGCTATTTTTGCAGCTGAAAACACGCCGGATAAATGGAAGAGTTTCATTCAGAAAAACGCTGATATGTTCAAACAATAATCGGTTAAGTTTTTCAAAATAAAAAGGCTCGGATGTAAAGTCAGAGCCTTTTTTTATTTCAATCTGCCATATCGGCTCTATCTCTCTGAGATTACAAAAAACCAACAAATTCTTATTAAAATTGTTATATTAAGTTTAATATCCATCTGCAAAAACGGGGAGAAGATATCATGGTAATAGCCATCGGATGCGACCATGGAGGATTTTCGCTTAAACAAACCGTAATCGAGACGGTGATCAAGGCCGGCCACACGACCATTGATCTGGGAACCCATTCCGCCGATGCCGTCGATTATCCCGATTTTTCCGCCGCCGTTGCCCATGCGGTTTTGCAGGGTAAAGCCGATCGCGGTATTGTTATCTGCGGCAGCGGTGTCGGGGCCACTGTCGCGGCCAACAAGTTCAAAGGAATCCGCGCTGGACTTTGCCACGATACGTTTTCCGCTCGGCAGGGTGTCGAAGACGACGATATGAATGTCCTGACGCTGGGCGCGCGTATCATAGGCCCGCTGCTTGCAATCGAGGTCATCCAGGCATTCCTGAAAGCGAAATTCTCAAATGCAGAACGTCATCTTCGTAGACTGAATAAAGTAAAAGGATTTGAAGAACATTTTGGACAATAGGTTTTGATAGCGGTGCTAGCCACGAATCACGATGACCCCGAATAAGAAACTTTGCGATTGAAACGAACCATCCTGAGTAGTTACAAAAGGAAATTACATGGAAAAACCGTATCCGCCGATCTATTACTCAGATTACCTTCAGCTTGAGAAATTACTCTCCAGTCAGAATCCAAAGAGCACGGAATACGGACATCCGGCGCATGACGAAATGTTATTTATAGTCGTGCATCAGGCCTATGAATTATGGTTCAAGCAGATCCTGCACGAGCTCGATTCCGTCGTGCACTTATTTGAAAAAAACTATGTCGACGAAAAAAATATCGGGTTGGCTGTCGGGCGATTGATCCGGGTCACGGAGATCCAGAAAGTGCTGATCGATCAATTGCGCATCCTTGAAACCATGACGCCAATGGATTTTCTGGAATTTCGCGATTTTCTCGTTCCTGCTTCGGGATTTCAAAGCATTCAATTCCGTCTCATCGAGAACAAACTCGGGCTCAAACATAACCAACGTCTGCAATATAACGAAAGTCCTTATTATAGCCGGCTTTCCAAAGAACACCAGAACCATCTCAAAAATTCTGAACAGCAAAAATCGTTATTGGAACTACTCGAGAAATGGCTGGAAAGAACCCCGTTCCTTGAACTGGGACGTTTCAATTTCTGGAAAGATTACCGGCAAGCCGTTACAACCATGCTGCATAATGATAGGACCATCATTGAAAACAATTCTACTCTTTCTGAAAACGAAAAGACGCAACAGATCAGACAACTCGAGTCTACTCTTGAAAATTTTGAGGCCTTATTTGAAGAAAACAAGCATAACGAACTGATCAAAGAAGGGCATCGGCGGCTGTCACACCGCGCTACGCAGGCAGCTCTGCTGATATTTCTCTATCGTGATCAACCGATCCTGCATTTGCCGTACCGGCTCCTGACCGCATTGATCGATATCGATGAACTCTTTACAGCGTGGCGTTACCGTCATGTTTTGATGGTACAGCGCATGATCGGAACAAAGATCGGGACCGGCGGCTCTTCCGGTTATCAATATTTAAAAGCAACTTCCGAGCAGCATAAAGTCTTTACGGATTTTTTCAATCTTTCCACGTTCCTCATCCCGCGTTCCGCCCTGCCGAAACTGCCGGATGAAGTAGAACAAAACCTGGGATATTATTACTCTAA
>CAZHUW010000044.1:10327-19234 GCA_964535295.1 uncultured Bacteroidota bacterium | reverse complement strand
CAGTTTCGGCTTGATGCTGGCCTTATCGTTTCTTACAACGAGTTATGTTTTGAAAAAGCTTTTTAAAAGGGCAAATTACCCTCCTGATCTTTCCGATCAGGTGATCCTTGTGGCTGCCATAGCGGGATTGGCCGGCTCCAAACTGTATTATCTTTTGTTCGAAGCTTTCGACCGATTTGTCAAACATCCGGTGGACATGATCTTTTCAGGCGCCGGCCTGACTTGGTACGGCGGATTTGTTCTTGCAATGATCAGCATCATTTACCTGATCCGAAAAAATAAATTACCGGTACTCCGTTCGATCGATATGATATCGGTTCCGCTGCCTCTGGGTTACGGGATAGGGCGGATCGGCTGTCATCTCGCAGGGGACGGCGATTACGGGAAACCCTGGGATGGTATCTTTGCGACGGACTATTCCAAAGGCATCGTGCCTCCTTCGCAGGCATTCTACGGATCCGAGATCGCGAAAGATTATCCAAACGGAATCGTTCCCGATCATACGCTGTGTCATCCGACGCCGATGTACGAAACAGTCATGTCGGTGATCATATTTTTTATTCTTTGGATGACTACGAAAAAAAAATTGCCTGCAGGATTTCAGATTTCTTTGTATTTCATGCTGGGCGGCCTGCAACGTTTCACAATCGAATTTTTACGTATCAATCCTAAAGTCGCATTCGGACTCAGCGGCGCACAATTGATCAGCCTTGTCCTCATCGCTGCCGGAGGCATATGGATGTTTTGGGCATTCAAAAATCAGGATGAGACCGTAGCGAAAAAAGTTCCGTCCAAAAAACAATGAGTATGAAATTTCCATTACCCTTATTTGCGTTTATTTTCTTTTGTTTACAAAATGCCGCCGCACATGAATCCTCGGGCAATGAACAAACGAGCCGGTTTTCCATTGCGCGTATCAAATACGGCGGCGGCGGGGATTGGTATGGCAATAAAACGGCGCTGAATAATCTGTTAAGATATCTGAAAGATCAAACCAATATTTTAGCAGAAACCGGCGAAACGTATGTGGAGCCTTCGGATATCAAGGTTTTTGATTACCCGTTCTTATATATGGCGGGGCATGGGAATGTGAAATTCTCTGATGCGGACGTAAAGAATTTGCGAATGCATTTGACCCACGGCGGATTTCTGTGGTGCGATGACGACTACGGTATCGATAAATTCTTCCGGCGTGAAATGAAAAAAGTTTTTCCGGAGCTCGATTTTGTCGCGATTCCTTTTTCCCATCCGGTCTTTCATGTTTTGTACGAATTTCCCGGCGGATTGCCGAAGATCCACGAACACGATGGCGGGCCGCCGGAGGCTTACGGTTTATTCTGGAAAGGTAGGCTGGTATGTTTCTACTCCAAAAATACGGATATCAGCGACGGCCTCGAAGGGCCGGACGTCTTTCCTGAGGATGGTATGGAAAAACATTTGCAAGCGCTGAAAATGGCAGCGAATATTATCATGTATGCTTTAACATATTAACACTAATCCAAGGACCGGTTATGAAATCAAACGTGTTAGAGAGGGTTTTTGACGGCGTGATGTTATTATTAATGATTGCGGCATTATATCTGGTTTTTATCTGGGTTCCCAACGAAAAGACCATGGGGATCGTACAGCGTATATTCTATTTTCACGTGCCTGCCGCATGGGTAGGATTCCTGGGGTTCGGGATCGTGTTTGTTGCCAGTATTGCTTACCTGGTAAAACGAAATGACAATTGGGACATGATAGCTTCGATATCGGCTGAATTGGGACTTGTGTTTTGTTCCATCATGCTGATCACGGGCCCGATCTGGGCGAAACCGGTCTGGGGGATTTGGTGGACGTGGGATCCGCGCCTCACTTTGTCGCTGGTCTTGTGGCTCATTTATGTAGCGTATGTCATGTTGCGAATTTATGTCACCGATGAAGGTAAACGCGCCCGGTTATCGGCTGTGGTAGGGATCATAGGTTTTCTGGATGTGCCGCTGGTCTATATGTCGATCCGCTGGTGGCGCACGCAGCATCCGGCGCCGGTCATGGCGGGCGGGGAAGATTCCGGCCTGGCTCCTGAAATGAGGTTTGTATTGTTTTTTTGTCTTCTTACTTTTACAGTCCTGTTTTTTTATTTGTTGCAAAAACGGTATCGCATCGAGAAGGCAGAACAGGAAGTTAATGAATTATACAAAAAAGTCAGCGATCGCGATTAACAATACCGTTTTCTTTGCTTGACTCTCTTTACGCTACTTGCGTATATTAGTCAACTTCAACCCGATCCCTTAATTTTATGACATCATTTAGATTCTGCCTTACGCTGTTTTATTTCATTTTGACCCCGCTGTTTGCGGGTGAAAGCGGGTATCGTTTTCTGCGCGTAGGTGTTCCGGCCAAAGGCGCCGGCCTCGGTGATGTTTACGTTTCCCAATTCGGCGATGTCAATACCTTCATGTACAATCCGGCCGGGCTGTCATTACTTTCGCATCGCCAGTTTGCCGCCGGGTATATGAATCATTTACTTGATATCGCCTCCGGATACGGTGTTTACGCGCAGCCGTATAAAGATTTGGGTGTATTCGGTGTGGGCGTCGTTTATTTCGGATACGGCGATTTTGAGGGTTATGATGCCGCAGGGTATGAAACCCGTTCGTACTCCTCGAGCGACTATGCGGTCAGTTTTTTCCATGCCAACAAGGTAAGGGAAAATCTCTATTCCGGTGCGGCCGTTAAACTAGTTCGATCTTCCATTGCCGGGTATTCATCCGGAGCGATAGCGCTGGATGTCGGCGTCATATACGTCACGCCGCAATTTGACGCGCAATGGGGCGCAAGCCTGCTCAACGCCGGTTTTGTAACGGATGCCTATATCGATCACAGAGAAAAACTGCCGCTGAGCCTGCAATTGGGTGTATCAAAAAAATGGAAAATGACGACTTTCGGTCTTACCCTCTCCGATCTTAATGTCGCCGGCAGCCGCTTCAAGCGATTTGTAATAAGCGCAGAGGCGGCGCCGTGGGAAGAAATTAGGATTCGCGCGGGGTACAATAATCAACGTCGGAGTGAACTCGATCAGGCCGGGACAGGTTTTCTGAAAAGTGCGGCAGGATTATCTTTTGGACTGGGACTTAAGTTCCAAAACTACGTTATCGACTATTCCTTTTCGTCATGGGGAATCGGCGCGGTGAACCGGTTCTCACTAACCGTTAATATATAGGAACAAACACATGGGATTATTTGAGGATCCGGACTTCATTTGGACGGGTTTTAATCTGGCCGTTCTTCTTTATGTTCTTTATGACATTTATCAGGAACTGGCAAACATCTTTGTGTACATGGCAAGGGCGGGGCAGCGTGAAGGGCTCCACATTACATTTGTCAACCGGTGGTCATCAACGATCTATTTTATCTTATTATTATCCAGCGCCGGCCTTATTTTTGTTGTTAAGAATACGGATTCACTGAACGCAGTCATGCTGATCGCGCCGGTTGCCCTGCTCATCGGTTTTTTCATTCATGCTCTGACGAACAAGATTTGTTTTATCAATACGATTGGGCTGGGTTCGGTGATGCCTAATTTCGACCTTGAGATCTCCTGGGATGAGATACGTGAATATCAATGGAAAGAAAATGCTTTATACCTGACACTTAACCGAAAATGGTTTACTCATAAAAAGATCAAATTCAGCGACTCATCGGCTATTGTGATCGTCAATGAGCTATTGAGATCACAGGTGCAGGGCGACAAGAGGGCCGCACCGCAAGCCGTTTAAATCATCTATTGGAACAATCAAACGGAGAAAATGTATGGCAGCAGGCATTCGACAGTATAATAAGAAAATATGGATCTCGATGATCATTCTTCTCTCGGCCGCCTTAGGCTACGGGCTGTCCGTTAATGATAGTTTCAGAAGCGTGGAACACAGCGGTATTGACGTTTTATTTCAAATAAGACCGAAACCGGCTGAGATAGCCGAGACGATCGTGGTGATGATCGACGAGAAATCGTACGCGCCTGATTTCGGCTATTACGACCCTCTGCCTCGCCGTTATATCGCACGGTTGATTGACTCCCTTGCAGCCAAAGGCGCTAAAACGATCGCGCTGGATATTGCGTTTTATGATAAACTGGATATGCTCGATCCGAAAGGCGACTCCATTCTGGTTCAATCCATGAAGCGCGCCGGTAATGTGATCGCCGTATCGATCTGGTATCCGCAGGAGGACGGGACCATTAAGAATCAGACGCCGCATCCCTTCTTTATGTCCGCTCTGAAGGGCGTGGGATACGCCAATCTGCAGATTTACGGTGCCGGTGTATTGTCTAGTGTCAGGGCAGTGCGGCCGATCCAAAAAATGGGTGACGGACAAACGGTGTTGTCTTTTTCCGCTTTAGCCTATTGCGAGATCATGGATCTCTCGAAAGAAAAATTCATCGAAGAAGTAGAAAGCCGTCATTGGGATGTCGTTCCTCCGATCCCGATGGATGCGCAGGGTAATATGATCATTAATTATGTCGGCCCGCCGGCAACATGGATCAAACAGCCGGACGGCGAATGGACACAGAACAATGAAGGAACGATCTATACGTACCGCAGCAGCAAGATCACCGGAGCGGAGTCCAGTCAGTGGCCGGACGATTTTTTGAAAGATAAACTTGTGCTCGTCGGGAACGGATCGGAATTTGCGGTGGATCGTTTCATCACGCCGTATTATGAAGGTCACCGCAACAACTGGATGTACGGAGCGGAGGTTCACGCGAACGCATTCCTGACCTTGTTCAATAAGAATTTTCTTCAGAAGGGTTCATCCGCGATGACATTCGGCATGGCGCTGGTGTTCTGTTTTCTGATGGTATGGGCAACGGTGCGTTTTGGATTTGTGGGTGAGATCAGCGTGGCGATCGCTTTGGTTTTTTTGACATGGGGAACCGGTTACTACCTTTTTGCCTCCAAAGGCGTCTGGCTGCCGGTATGGAGTATGACCGTTTCGGTCGTTTTTGCCTATTTTTCGACATCCATTTACCAGGCATTCACCGAAGAAAAAAATAAAAAACAGATCAAGAGCATGTTTTCACGGTATGCGCCGCCGGCTTATGTGGATGAACTGGTCAAGGATCCGACGAAACTGGAACTTGGCGGCGAAGAAAAAGAGATCAGTATTCTCTTCTCGGATATTGAAGGGTTTACGACCATATCCGAATCGCTGTCGCCGCGAAAACTCATCGAGATGCTCAACGATTATCTGAATACCATGACACACTTGATCTTCAACCAAGGCGGCAGCCTTGATAAATATATCGGCGATGCGATCGTCGCTGTTTTCGGCGCGCCGCTGCCTCAGAATGAACACGCGCTGCATGCCTGTTATGCCGCATTGGATATGCAGAAAGCGCTGATCGAATTCCGCCAGCGCACGACGGCCGTGGGCCTTCCGGTCGTCAAGTCCCGGGTCGGAATCAATACGGGAAACGTGGTATTCGGGAATATCGGTTCGGATATCCGCTACGATTACACCGGTATCGGTGATCATATGAATCTAGCGTCTCGCCTCGAAGGGGCTAATAAAGAATACGGAACGTACATTATGATCAGCGAGTTCACTTACAACCAGGTGCGAGAACGTGTCATTGTACGCGATCTGGATCTTATCGTGGTCAAAGGCAAGAGTAAGCCCGTTAAAGTGTACGAATTACTCGGCAGAGCCAACGAGCCGCTGGCGGAAGAAAAACGAAAATTGGTTGAATTCTATCAGGAAGGTATTTCGATGTACCGCGACCGTAAGTGGAATGAGGCGATCAAGAAATTCGAACAGGCATTAACGTATTCACATACGGATGAACCATCGAAACTATATATTCATCGCTGTAAAGAACTGATCGCAAACCCGCCCGGCGCGGATTGGGATGGATCGTTCCATATGACTTCCAAATAAAAGCTTGTAAATGCCAGGCCGATTGAATAATTTTAAATTAAATTCCGGTTTACTTTGTGAATTTGACCCGTATACATGTTATCTAAAATTTGTAATTTATTATATTAAATAAACATAACCTAAGGGAGAGGTGAACCATGAATAAACAGATAAGTTTCATCGGCAAAATGATGATCCTTACATGCTTTTCATTTTCGATAGCCGTTGCGCAGGACGTGGCGTTCTTTTCGAAAGTCAAAGGCAATGTGAAGATCGTGGATATTAAAGGAAAAGAAAAGACGGCAACCACGAAGATCAAATTGACGGATGGTGACAAAGTAACAACCGGCGCTGACGGCAGTGCGACCATTATGTATTATACGGGCAAAGAGGTCGTTTTGGGTTCCAACAAGTCGCATACTGTGAAGAAAAAACAGGAAGAGAGTTCCTTCTTGTCGGGTCTGTACAGCACGTTGTCAGGTATGGTTTGGGGCCAGGAATCCAATGCCTCGATGGCAGGAGCAACTCGTGCATGGGCCGGTGATGCCAACCGCATGATCACGGCAACGTATCCTTCCGAAACAAAAATATTGGAACCCGAGCCTGTATTCAAATGGGCCGATCACCGTAAAACGGCCGGAAAAGATTATATTGTATCGATTAAGAGCGAGATCAGCGACTTTAAGTACGATATCAATATCTCTGGCGTGACGGAAGTGGCATATCCCAAAACGGCGCCGCAGCTGAAAGTCGAAGAGAAATATATCTGGACCGTTAAAGATGCCAAAGGCGCAGACGTTTCGCCGGCCGTGAAATTCTCCTTGATTGATCCAAGTGAATCGGAAACAATGGCGGAAGATCTTAAGGAAATCCAGAAGGTTTGCAACAACGATATTACCAATCCGCAATGGTACTTGTTAACGGCTGCGTTGTATCGTGACTACGGCCTGATGCGCCAGGCGGAGACGGCAATCCAGAACCTGGTTCAGCTTAAGCCGGATATGGCGCAAGCTCATATTATGCTGGCTACACTGTATAAAGAAACAGGACGTTTAGAAGAAGCAAAACTGGAAGAAGAGACGGCGCGTAAATTGAGCGAAGGCGGCGCGAAGTAATTAAGCGAAATTCAGAATTTAGAAAGCGATGATCTCTAAAGGTCATCGCTTTTTTTTATGCCGTTCATGATGATATCTGCAATTTGATCGGTAACCGCTACGGATCCTTTAGCGATGTGTTGTTCCGCAAAATCTGTTAATTCGCTTATCACGCGGGCGGCGTAAACTTCGTCATTTAACAATCTATACATCTCGTCTGCAATGTCTTCTGGCCGGGCCTTGTGTTGTATGAATTCTTTAACTATTTCTTTTCTTGACAGGATATTGACCAGAGAGATATAACGAACGCCAACCATGAGTTTAGCAATGATCCAGGTCAGCCACGAGGTTTTGTAAATGACCGTGAAAGGTTTTTTGAATAGCGCGATCTCCAGATTGACCGTGCCGGATTTGGAGAGGATCAACCTTGATCCGGCCATGATCTCATGCGGGTTATCAGCCAGACGGACCATTAATTTTGAATTTTGTATAATGCCGGCGTACACGGATTCCGGGATCCAACGGCAGCGGCTGATAAGAATGGACAAACGCTCCGTCTCGGAGCCCGTACGCTTACAAAATGTTGAAACGGATTCTATCATGACCGGCAATATCTTCCTGATTTCCTGTAAACGGCTTCCAGGGAAGAGGCCTATGGCCGTATTGCTTACTTGATTTTCACTCGGTTTTTCGTAATATTGATTTTGTAAAATCGTATCGGCAACAGGGTGTCCGAAATAATAACTTTTGATGCCGCGGCTCGTATACAGTTCGTGTTCAAATGAAAAAAGCGGGAACACGCCGTCGCAAAATGTTTTGATCCGGTGAATGCGGTTTTTCCTCCATATCCATATCTGCGGAGGAATAAAGTAATAGATCTTTGGAAACTGAAGGTTGGATCGTTTTTTTATTTGAAATATCTTTTTTGCTACGCTGAGATTGAAGTCGGGAAAATCGATCAGTACCAAGGCGGAAGATCCGGAGGACATGATCTGATCAACGACACGGTTTCTGAGGACCAAAAGTTTTGGAATGTGCCGAATGACTTCACCGATGCCCATGACGGAGAGCCCGGAGACCGGGTGCAGGATATCAACGCCGGCTTGCTCCATTGATCGCCCGCCGATACCTTGCAGGCGGGTATGAGGCGATAGGGTGAGAATGGAACGGGCAAGCATGCCGCCGTAAAGATCGCCGGACGCTTCGCCGCACAGAATGGTAATAGATGGTTCCGGAATATAGTTCATAAACTCAGGTTGTAACGTAACACGACTATTTAAAGTTAAACGGAATAAAAATCAACTATGATCGAAAAGGAAATTGAAGACATATTGAGCGAATTTGCCCGGGTGGAATACGTGGTCTACGATTACAATGCGCTGTTTGCCAAATTTGAACTGCAGCATCTGAACCAGGACATGATGAACTATATTCAGACCAAATTCGCTCCGCTGGGCTACAAAGCCGTGATATCGAGTCTCACGACCAAAACGGAGAACGGTATTAATTCGGATATCGTGATCCTTAAGATATTTTCGGCGAGTAACGGGCACTATGAGCCGGCTATGCCGTCCCATTGGCTTCCGCAGGAGAAAAGCAGATGGACCTGGCTAAGCCATCCGTCGGTGAACGCGGTCTTGTTCGTCTTCACTTTTATTGTCGTATTCATCACCGGCGCTGCCACCATCATCAATAGGGAGATCACGGATGAATGGAGCTGGATCACGGGATTTCAATTTTCATTCGCGCTCCTTGGCATTCTCAGCGCACATGAATTCGGTCATTATTTTGCTGCGAAATATCATAAACTCAATGTCACGCTTCCGTATTTCTTGCCGGGAATCCTGATCCCGCCGTGGATATTTCAGGGATTTGGGGGAACGACGCTCATGCCGGGCACTTTTGGCGCGTTCAT
>CAZHUW010000044.1:0-10227 GCA_964535295.1 uncultured Bacteroidota bacterium | reverse complement strand
GGTGAACGCATGCCGGAAATGTACGATATCATTCACTATCCTTTTATTTTTGCCGGATGGTTTGGTCTGCTTGTGACCGCGCTGAATCTGCTTCCGATCGGGCAACTGGACGGCGGGCACATCACGTATTCGCTGCTTGGCAAACGGCAGAAATATGTCGGATATGCGGCATTCATCGCCATTTTAGCGATGGGGCTTTGGAACAATAACAATAACTGGCTGATCTGGGCGATCTTAATTCTGGTCTTGATCAAGATCAAGCATCCCCCCGTGATGAACGATCATGAAGAGCTTGACCGTCCGCGGCAGATCGTCGGAATCATTTCGCTTATTATTTTCATTTTGTGTTTTATACCGGATCCTATTTATCTTAAAGCGTATACGAAATAGTAAACGGAGAGTCCTTTTTCATGCGTTATTACTCCCGACATCAATCGTCTTATAATTTTATCGGCGGCGATTATCCTGCGGTAAAGATGCTGATGATCATTAATTTCACCGTCTATTTGCTACAATGGCTTCTGTCGCTCACGGGCGGCGAGGGATTCGTTTACAATTATCTTGCGCTTTCATCACGGATCTGGGACGGGCAGATATGGCAGCTTGGGACCTATATGTTCCTTCACGGCGATGTGTGGCATATTCTTTTTAATATGCTGGGGCTTTGGATGTTCGGGAGGGAACTTGAGATGGCGTGGGGATCGAATCAATTTCTGAAATACTATTTTATCTGCGGTGTGGGAGCCGGTTTGACGTTCCTGTTCTTTTCCAAAGGTGTTGTTATCGGCGCTTCCGGTGCGGTATTTGGCTTGTTGCTGGCGTACGGCATGACCTTTCCGGATCAGATCATTTTGATGAGCCTGATATTTCCGATCAAAGCCAAATATATGGTGGTGATCTACGGCGTGCTGACCTTTATGAATATCGCCAAGCCTTCCGGCGACGGCGTGGCGCATTTTGCGCATCTGGGCGGAATGCTGTTCGGTTTTATTTATCTGAAAAAAGAGTGGTTTGTATTCAAGGCCCACCGCACGATGAATGAATTTACTCCGAGCCCGCGTCCAAAGCCAACGGATCTCTCGCCTCTGCCTCCTGCGCCAAAGGGGCAAAATGAGGAAATGCGGGCTAAGGTGGATGCGATCCTGGATAAGATCAATGAAGTCGGCTATGACCGTTTGTCCAAAGAAGAGAAGGATATCCTTCTTGAAGCAAGCCAGCATTTATCATCCGGCGACCGAACGAATATCAAACACTGAGACGGATATTGACGCATGACATTTAAAGAACGAGTTGATACTGCGTTGGCAAAGAGTTCCGTCTGTATTGGGCTTGATCCTGACTTGTCTCTGATGCCGGAAATCCTGCGATCGAAAAAAAATCCCATTTTTGAATTTAACCGCTCAATTGTCGATGCTACGCTGGAGAATGCAGGCGCATATAAACCGAACTTTGCTTTTTACGAAGCAATGGGTGTCGAAGGCTGGCAGATCCTTATTGACACCGTGAAATATATCCGTTCACGTTCTGACCAAGTACTGATCATTGCGGACGCCAAACGCGGCGATATTGGAAATACATCGCTGAAATATGCGCAGTCTATTTTGCACGATATGAATTTTGACTGCATCACACTCAGTCCGTATATGGGATCCGATTCGGTGGAACCATTCATTCGCGATGAAAAAAAAGGCGCTTTTATACTTTGCCTGACATCCAATAAGGGTTCCGTTGATTTTCAGAGGATCGACGCCGGCGGGCAGAAAAACTTTGAAAAGATCGCTAAGAGCGTATTGGAATGGAATAAACTGAATAATTGCGGACTCGTTGTAGGTGCGACGCATCCGGGTGAAATGAGACATATCCGGAGCATTTCAGGAGATATGCCGTTCCTTGTTCCGGGGATCGGAGCCCAGGGCGGGGATCTGGAAGCCGTCGTCGAGGCCAATTGGGACGGATCGAAAATCAACGCATTTATCAATTCATCCCGCGGTATCATCTATGCTTCCAAAGAAAAGGATTTTGCCGAAAGAGCGGGAGAGGAAGCGGCCAAATTGAAACAGTCGATCGAACGAATGGCTTCCGGTATCAAAAAATGAAGTGCTGATCATGCAGTTGTCGAGTTCGGCATGGTTCAGCATGTCAGGGGATGCCGTTCGAAAAATAATGAGTTCCGGACAGAATTTATTTGCAAATATTAGGTTCAACGTATATATTTACGCGCATTTTTTCGGGCGCTTAGCTCAGTTGGTTTAGAGCGTCTCGTTTACACCGAGAAGGTCCTTGGTTCGAATCCATGAGCGCCCACTAATTTCAAATTTTCCTCTAATAGAGCCACAATTTCATTATTTCCATTGGTTCGATAATTATTATTTTCGTAGATCAATTTCTCAGGGAATATCGAACCAAGCAGCTTCTTTTTAATTCCTACCGGCGCTTTTTCATAATACAAATACAACTTGTTTATTAATTTGAAATCCGGATGGGGAACTCACCAATTTTGGGGAGACAAGATCTGACAAAAAGAGTATAAACTAGGAAAAACAAGATCAGGAGACGTTTATGAAATTATGGTTTCTCACCCTTTTTTTCCCTTTATCAGTACTTTTTGCTCAAAGCAATCGTGATCTTGGCCCTATCCGAAAAGAGGCTGCAGAAGCCATGGCTGAAAAAAGGTGGGAGATGGCGGTCACGTTGTACAAAAAGATAGTCCATGAAGAACCGGAAAATGCCGGCGCTTGGTCCAGGCTGGCCTCCGCGTATTACAATTTAAATCAACTCGATGAATCAGTGGCCGCATATGAAAGATCGCTGGCGATACAGGCTACACCGCTGGTCATGTACAATCTTGCTTGCTTATACGCACGGACAGGCGCTACGGATAAGGCTTGGCCATGGTTTGAAAAGGCCGCTGTCGCCGGCTGGTTTACCGGCGATCAAATGCGCGCCGATCCGGATTTGATGAGCCTGCATTCAGCACGCTTTGATTCGCTTATGGTCGAAGTTGATAAAGTCACTCGTCCGTGCGAGTTTGATCCAACTGCACGCCAGTTTGATTATTGGATCGGCGAATGGGACGTTTATACCCAACAAGGTCAAAAAGCAGGCACGAATTCAATCCAAAGAATTGAAGACGGTTGTCTGCTTATGGAAAACTGGTCCGGTATATACGGAGGTACCGGCAAGAGTATAAATTTTTTTGACAACAGTATAAAAGCGTGGCGTCAAATTTGGGTTGATAATCGCGGCAGTTCTTCGGAATTTAGAGGCCAGTATCAGGATAGCGTCATGGATTTTCGCGGAGAAAAAACGTTTCAGGGTGTCAAGGCAAAAACGCGTCTTCGGTTTTTTTTCATGAGTTCGGAAAAAGTTCGTCAATTATCAGAACGATCCACAGACGATGGAAAAACATGGCAAACGAATTATGATTTTATCTATATTAGAAGAAAGTAACATCTCAGTCAAGAATACTGCTTTTTTATCGTATTGCAAGTTTATGAAACATTTCGCCGCCCTAAGCCTGATTTTTATCCTACTGTATTTTTCTCCGACGGTTCACGCTCAACAGCGCCCGATACGACTCGAGTCGTTATCGCTAGACGAGGGCATTTCCTATCAGACGGTTTATGCGATTCACCAGGATTCACGAGGATTTTTGTGGATAGGAACCATGAGCGGACTGGTCAGGTATGACGGTTATCGCAACACGGTCTTTCGACATGATCCTGCTGGGCTGGGAACATTGTCCCATGACGACATTGTCTCGATCTTTGAGGACTCCAGACAAAAGATCTGGATCGGCACCTACGGAGGCGGGTTGAATCGCTACGATCCGGAAACACAACTGTTCGAGCGTTTTGTTCATGATTCGACCGACAGCCTCAGTCTCAGCGGCAACTTCGTATCTAGTATTGCTGAAGATGATCAGGGAAAAATATGGGTTGGCACCCAAGGTACGGGGATCAATATCTTTGATCCATTGATGCCTAATCCTGGATTTCGCCACTTGCGGCGTGATCCGGCTAAGTTTTCACAGTCTCCGCCGACGGTCGTTCACAAGATCCTCAAAAGCCGTGATGGAAGCATGTGGATAGGAACTCATGGAAGAGGCTTGGGTGAATTTCAGCCCGGTCGGCAAAGCTTTATGTATCATCCGTTGATATCCGACAAACGCGATACGATCCGATCTTACAAAGTATTTGATATAGACGAGATCGGTGACGAGTTGTGGCTTGCAACGAATGAGGGATTGCGGATCTGGAACCGAACAAAGAAGTCATGGAGCGATAAAGCTTCGTATTTGCCGGGTAAGGTCACAGACTCAGAGATCGGAAGGATCTGTATGGATCAATTCGGGCAGGTTTGGATCGGAACGTTCGGCCACGGTCTGCTTCGTGTTGATACGGCTTCTTGGACCGTTGACCAAACCAAACGAAATTTTGCAGACCCTTTCTCATTAAAAAGCGATGTGGTGACAGCCCTTTTTCAGGATCAATCCGGATTGATTTGGGTTGGCACGGCCTATGGAGGGCTGCAAAAAAACACACCGGACTTTTTTAAATTTAATTCCCTTGTCACAACTCCGGCCCGGAGCAGCAATCTTTCGGATGAAAATATTAATGCTCTTCTCGCAGACATTGACGGAATCTGGGTTGGCAATAATGGAGGTCTCGATTTCGTCGGACAAGACGGATCCATCGAGAAACTCGGCCACTTACTTTTTGGGACTAGCTTTCCCGGGGTGTTTGCCGTTTCGGCATTATGGAAGGATCCTGACGGCTCCATGTGGGCGGGGAGTATTGCTAAAGGTTTGTTTCATCAGCAACAAGGACCATGGAAGAATTATCGCGCGTCACCTATGGATACAAGCGCTCTGTCATCCGACATGATCTCCGTTATTCGGCGCGATCGTTCCGGAACATTATGGATCGGCTCTTTTGGAGGCGGTTTGCACAAACTGAATGATAAAAACAACCGGTTTGTGCGTTATGACCGCGAGAATTCAATGCTCCCTAATAACGATATTCTTTGCATGACCGAAACATCCGATTCGTCGATTTGGGTTGGTACCTACGGCGGCCTGGTTTGTATACCGCGCAACGGTCCGTGGAAACTTTATCGTCATAATGCACAAAACATTCTTAGTCTTTCCGACAACTACGTTTTTGCATTATTAGAAGACCGAAACGGTAAATTGTGGATAGGCACTAATGGCGGACTTTGTTACCTCGATCCTAAAACCGACCAATTCTATTCGTTCCATCAGAAAGACGGATTGTCGAGTGAGGTCATCTGCGGGATAGTAGAGGACGAGACGGGACAATTATGGATCAGCACTCAGCGAGGAATTAGCAGGTTTGACGAAGGGCAGAAGGTTTTCCGAAATTATGACAAAGCAGACGGCCTTTTGAGTAACATGTTTAATCGCGGTGCGGTGGCAAAGGGAGCCGACGGGAAAATATATTTTGGCGGAATTGGCGGCGTCAATTTTTTTGATCCAAAACGGATCCGTGATAACGTATTTACGCCGCAGGTTCAAATAACCGGTTTTCAAAAATTTGATCTTCCACAGATTCTGAGTCCGGACAGAAAGGTCAATCTCGGGTATGATGATAATTTTTTTACCATTTCATTTTCATCGATGGACTTTTATGCGCCGGGTAAAAATCAGTATCAGTTTCGTCTCGAGCCGCTCGAAAAAAACTGGCGCGCCGCCGGATCTCTTCATGAAGCCAGTTATACAAATCTTGAGCCCGGTACTTATTATTTTCGTGTGCGTGGCAGCAATAGAGACGGCATTTGGAGCCCGAATGAAGGTGCTTTAACGGTCAATATTCATCCGCCCTTTTGGAAGACCAAACTATTCATGTTCGCTGTGCTGGTCGTCACGGTCCTGATAGGCTGGGCTGCTTATAAAATTTCTATCCGGCGGAAAATTCAACATGCGCTTACATTAGAACGTGTACGCACAAGCGAGCGGGACAGCATGCGTGAACAGATTTCCAAGGACTTCCATGATGAGCTCGGGCACAAACTGACAAAGATAAGCCTTTTCAGCGAATTGTCTCGTCGGGCGATGAAAAAAGACCCGGAAGAATCTTCCGCGTTTCTTGAAAAAGTTACCGAAGCATCCAGTTCGCTGTCCGTCAATACCCGGGATTTTATTTGGGTGCTGGATCCCGGAAAAGACACATTGTATGACGTGATCGTCAATTTAAGAGACTTTGCGTATGATCTTTATGAGAAAACCGGCGTAGACTTCAGGCTTCAAGGTATGACGGAATCGTTAGAACGTGTGCGGTTGTCCATGGATTGGCGAAGGCATCTAACCCTGATCTTCAAAGAAGCATTGACCAACGTGCTCAAACATGCGCATGCAAAACAGGTTAACTTACTAGTTTTCGCAGACAACGGAAAGATCGTTATCACTTTGCAGGATAATGGAAAGGGTTTTGATACGCATGTCATGGACCTAAATCGAAACGGCCTTCGGAATATCCGTGAGCGCACGAAACGCCTGGGAGGGAATATATCGATCGAAAGCAGTAAAGAAAAAGGGACGGTGATTCGTTTTGAAGGGAATTTGATTCTGAGCGATCCGCCGCCGAGACCATCACGTACTAGTTGGATCAGTGCCGTGAAAAGTTGGTTTATATGATCAGATTAATGATAGTTGAGGACGACCGGGATATCCGCGACGGATTGCGTTTGATCGCAGAGCGCACCAAAGGCGTCGCTTTTGCCGGGGCATACGGAGATGCCGAATCTGCCATTGCGGAAGTTACAAAAGCCAGACCTGACGTGATCTTGCTCGATATTGAACTTCCCGGAATGACCGGTATCAAGGCAATTCCGGAACTGAAGATCGGGTATGAAAAAGCCAATATCCTCATGTTGACGGTCCACCAGGATGACCAGGCTGTATTTGATTCGCTCTGTGCAGGTGCTTCAGGGTATTTGATCAAGACAGCCCACCCCGACAAGATCATGGAAGCCGTTCGCGAAATACACAGCGGCGGAGTTCCGATGACGGCATCTATTGCCCGCATGGTCATTCAATCGTTCCAGAGACAAAGTAACCCCGATCTGACTCCGAGGGAATCTGAGATTTTGAAGTTACTCTGTCAGGGTCACAGTTATAAGATGATCGCAGACAGTATGTTCGTCAGCTGGGAGACCGTGCATAGCCACATTAAGAATATCTATAAAAAACTCAATGTTAATTCCAAATCCGAAGCGGTTATAAAAGCCCTCAAACAAAAAATGGTATAGCCGCACGAAACGTCACCTCCCTTCCAAACGATCTCCGCTCCTCCGGATCATATCCCCACTATTGGCGACTGCGCTTGTGAGAGCCATGCGTTAATTTACATTAAACAAGATGAAATGCCGTTGACGGCCTGTAGGTGATAGGTCCGTGCTTTTGAATCTTGGCAGGTGCTTTTAATTAATTTAAGTAAAGGAGTTCTATGGAAAAATCACTGTTGCTATGGTTTATGATTTCTGCCATATGCTTTATATCCTGTGGAGGTGACGATGAAAATGAGACAACTCCGGTCGTAGTATACGCGGGTGATTATGTTGGGACATGGACGGACGGGATTGGAAGCTTCCCGTTTTCGTTAAGGATCAGTGCGGGAGATTCCAGCGGTAAGATCTGGTATTCGCCAAATTTTACAAGTTGCTGCGGCGGCGGGACGTCTGAGGACGTGAACTTTAAAATGACGGTCAATGGAAATGCTATCACAGCGTTTAACATGGAACAGTATCTGGTAGATTATCCGCAGGGCACCGGGGGGCATTGTCCGACGACCGCAACCGCTACGGGCAGTTTTTCTTTTGAAGCCGGAAAAAGCGTGTTGTCACTCAATCCCTTTGAATTTTCTGACTGCGACGGCTCTCGTACTGTCACGGTATTCAGAGTGACAAAGCAGTAAGCTTACGAAGAATTTAATTATCACTGTATTTGTTGTGTCAACCGTCGCGGGATGTGATGGAGAAACAAGGGATCCGTATCATGTTCCAAAGGGCTGGCGGCTTAGGGACTTGCGTGGTCGCTTTTGATACTTCACGCTCATTGTTCTTTTCCGAAAGAGTCGATGAGCCTAGCTGCAGTCAAGTCGATTAACAGCGCATTTAATGCAGATGTTGCCAATGCGACCGGGCGTTCGCAATTGGCCGCAGAAATAGAAAGACTACACGGGCTGAATAAACGTTTACCGTAATGGTGTGTTACCGTTGTATTAATATGAGGGATGAATACGATGAAACTATTATTTACATTTATACTATTTTTTTTCCTTGGATGTGATAAAAAGCAGGATGAGAGCATATTCGAGGGTGTCAATCATGTGCAGTTTTCATTTGAAGGGTCGAACCGGAGCTTCATAGTTCATATTCCCGATACGCTGGGTGGAGGGCCCCACCCCGTAATTTTTGCATTTCATGGGGGGCAAGGAACCAATACCATATATCCGTCTGCACTTGAAACCATGATTACCCAAAATCACTGGATAGGTGTTTATCCGCAGGGGGTAAATGGATTTTGGAATTCCGATATTGGGACCTCCACAGCCAACGATACGGGATTTATTAGGGAGATCGTCGGTTGGCTGAATGAGCGACTCGCGATCGATCATGATCGGATCTATGCTCTCGGTTTTTCCAACGGTGCGATCTTTTGTCATAAGATGGCGCGCGAATCGGATATTTTTGCGGCTATTGCCCCGGTTAACGGAAGCTGGCTTACCGGCCAGACTATTCCATCCGGTGCTCCGGAGGTTTCTGTGCTTCAGGTGACTTCACTTAATGATGAAATTGTTCCTTACAACGGAGGATCACCCCAAGGACTGAGTTTCCAATCCGTTCCTGCTATGATGGATGCCTATGCCGCTCATAATGGATGCTCCACTTCGGAAGTAGAAGTTGTGAACAACTCTATTATTACAACTTACGAATATACCGGCTGTACGAATCGTGAATTGCAAATTTACAGGCTGAACACGAAGACCCACTTTCTGGATGGTGCAACATGGAGCACAGTTTATTCCGTGATTGGAAGTTTTTTAGACGGAAAAACCAAATGAAATACGGGTTAACGACCTTCCTGCTATTTTTTATAATGACATGCGATGAAAAAAATCCCGGTACCGGTATTGCGACTATACAGGATACAACCGGTGTAATTATTTTCAAACATGCTGAATTGGTGGATGTCGAGACCGGTCAATTACATCACGATATGGACGTACTTGTCAACGGTTCGCAAATTGCGGCGATCGGCAAATCTTTGGAGATACCGGATGCTTTTGAAGTTGATTGCTATGGCAAATTCCTCATGCCGGGGCTGGCAGATATGCACACGCACGTGTATTATGAAACCGATCTGCTTCCTTATCTTGCCAATGGCGTCACAACGGTACTAAATATGGGTAGTCCTTCGTCGATATTGACCATGCGCGAAAATGTCAAAACAAACGGACTTCTTGGGCCGACGATATACGCCAGTGCTTTTGTCGATGGAGCCGGAAGCCGTGGTTGGGTCATTCGTACCCCCGAAGAAGCCGTTGCTGATGTCGCGCAGATCAAAACTATGGGTTGGGATTTTATTAAAGTATATAACAGTATAAAAGAAGAAGTGTTTTTGAGTATTCAGGCCGAAGCGGCTAAAAATAGTCTAACTATTATTGGCCATGGGGTTCGTGATCCGGGTATGGAATTTATTCTTTCACATGGGCAAGTGATGGTCGCCCACATGGAGGAGTATCTGTATACGCATTTCAATAATACGCTTAATGAAAGTTTGATTCCTACAGCCGTTCTCATAACAAAAAGTAACGGGACTTATGTTACTCCCAATTTATCCGCCTACGAAGCTATTACGTTACAGTGGGGTAACCCTTCCGGTTTGGCAACACTGCTTCAGAAAGATGAAATCAAATATGTAAGCTCAGAGTGGAAAGTATTTTGGAAAAGTCTCAGCTACACATCCAATCCCGGTACCATTCGACCCAAGTATGATTTCTTAAAAGCCCTCACTAAACAATTTCATGATGCCGGCATCCCGCTTTTACTAGGTTCAGACTCACCTTACATCCCTGGCTTGCCGAATGGATTTTCTATACATGATGAATTAAGAAATATTGTAGGAGCCGGTCTTTCAGCTTTCGACGCAATAGAGTCAGGCACAAGGATTCCGGGAGCATTCGTAAATAAATTCGTAGCCGGGTC
>CAZHUW010000043.1:0-19402 GCA_964535295.1 uncultured Bacteroidota bacterium | reverse complement strand
CAAATTTGCACGGTATGATTTTCAGAGGGAATCAATTAACTGGAACAATACCAATACAAATTGGGAACTTAGTTAGCCTGGGAATTCTGGATTTGGAGAGCAATCAACTGACAGGAACGATTCCGCACGAAATAGGTAATTTAACAAATCTTGAGTATTTAAGTATGTATAAGAACAATCTAATAGACACTATCCCTCCGGAAATCGGAAATCTGACGAGCCTCGTAGATTTAAAATTGTCCGAAAACCAACTTACTGGTTTGCCGGATCTCAGTTCTCTTACAAGCCTGAATCAATTATTTGTCGAAAATAACAAACTGACTTTTGAAGACATCGAACCCAACATCGGTGGACCAAACGTTTCCTTTATCTACTCCCCTCAGGACAGCGTTGGAACTTATTCGGACGTTGTGACTTTACCGGGAGTCAATCTTCTTCTTTCAGTCACAGTCGGTGGCGCACATAATCAATACCAATGGATGAAGGATGGTATCGATATTCCGGGAGCTACCGGAAGCGAGTACAATCTTTTAACTTCAACCGGAAATTATCATTGTAGAATAACCAATACGGTCGCAACCGAGCTAACGCTGTACAGCCGATCTACAAAAGTTACAACCTATCCGTTACCGGCTGCGCCGACTAATCTGACCGCCACCCCGGTATCAAGCAGCCGGATTGTTCTTAACTGGACCGCCAGCCCCGATGCTGTAAAATATTTTATTTATCGGTTCCCTCCTGGAAGCTCTTTTGCACTTATCGATTCCGTATCGGCGCCGGCAACCACATACACAGATACGGGGCTTACGTTAGTTACTACGTACAACTACCATGTCGTAACAATGAACCAATTCCGCTGGATGTCTCTCAATTCCAGTGATGTGTCAGCTACGACGCTTGGCATCACGCCTTCTCTCGGCACGCCCAACGTATCCAATCCTTCGCCAATTCCAGGTGCCGCCGTGACATTAACTGTTACTGCAACCGGTACAAGTCCTACCGTCAAACTTTTTTACGGAAAAACCACACAGTCAGAAGGCGATTCCTTAACCATGACGTACAACGGAACCAATTACAGCGGCACGATTCCGGGAACGTCGGTTACACAGGAAGGCGTATGGTTCCGCATTCGTGCACAAAACACAGGAGGCGTTGCTTACTATCCCGCTGTAGATGCAAGAACAAGTATCAGTGTGACGATCAACGATATGGTCTCGATCTGGGATAATAGTCTTTTTTACGGAGGTGTGCCTGAAGAACAATATTATTCAATAGCCATGTCGATGAGCGGATCACTTTCTCTTACCGAACTGTGGGGTGCCCAGACGCTGGAGGAAGGTGTTCCAACTAATTGGCGTGCATGGGAATTCGATCAGATCACTCAGTCGTTTGATGATGTCACCAGTCTAACAGGGGATAAAGCCTATTTCATTTTTCATCGCCAGGGTTCCGCTCAGGAAATATTTAATAACGCAACTTCAAGAAGAACCAACGATCCGCAGATGTTTGGCAATCTCATATTAAAACCAGGCTGGAATGCAGTCCCGTGGCCGCATACTTTTCCTGCCAACGTTTTTGTCACTGACGCAAACCAGGATTCTATCGGCTCGGTATGGAAACTTTGGGGTAACTCGGGATGGGAACAAATAACGGAAATGCGGGCCTTCGGCGGATATATGGTTTACAATAAAACCGGAGGGGATGTAAGACTAGGCGATGTGGTCAGGTGGACGCTCATAACGACTAAACCAATGATTGATCAGAACGGCTGGCGCTTGCGGCTCATTGCAGAATCCGGATGGTATCGGGATGCGTTTAATTTTGCCGGCGTTTCCAGGAATTATTCCACGATGAGCGAACCAGAGCCGTTGACTATGGGCAAAAGCGTTACACTGAATTTCAAACACCACGAACAGGATTTGTCCAGCGACATACGATCGGATGCAGAAGACGGTCACATCTGGGACCTGTCCGTTCTAAATACATCGGGCAATAATCGCGCGATTTTGAAATGGGACCCACAGAACTTTCCGGCAGACCTAAATGTTATACTGATAGACGTGTCAAATAACAAGATACTTCGGCTTGATGAGACGACTCATGAATATGAGTTCAGAACGTATCGGCAAAATGCATTCAAGCTAATTGCCGGCAAGGCAGAGTTTGTTGAGCGGGAAACACTCAGGATCAAATCAACTCTGCCGGATGAATTCAGTTTATCGCAGAACTATCCTAATCCATTCAACCCCTCAACAACCATCAAGTTTGACGTGGCGCGATCAGGCCCGGTTAAACTGAAAGTGTACAATATCCTCGGGCAGGAGGTCGCCACGTTGGTCAACGGATATTTTGAGACGGGGCGGGATTATTCAGTGAATTGGAATGGACGAGACGTTTTGGATCGTTCCGTTGCCAGCGGTATATATATTTATCGGCTGGATGCCGGCAGGGTCTCAAAAACAAAAAAGATGCTGCTCCTTAAGTAAATTGCCCTAAAAAAGCCAAAAACCACCCCCGTTTGTCGACACCAAAACGGGGGTTTTTGTTGCCCGCGGTTTGAATTTTCATGTTTGATTTAAATACAACAAATGATATATTTTGGCTGAAATTTTGATCCCATCAAAAACAGGAGTTTTGCATGTCGTACCAATTTCTGCAGCTTGAAATTGCCGATAAGATCGCGGTGTTGTCTCTCAATAACCCGCCCGGCAACAGCCTCAAAATGCCTCTGCTTCAGGAATTGAATAAGATGCTGGATGATCTCAATCAAAATGCCGAGGTCAAAGTGATCATCATTACCGGCGCCGGAAAAATGTTTGCCAGCGGCGCCGACATCGACGAAATTTCAAAGCTTACATCAAAAGAATTGGCAAAAGAAATGTCAGCCTTTGGTCAGAAAGTGTTTTTGAAATTGGAGAACGGCCCCAAACCGGTCATTGCCGCGATCAATGGATTTTGTCTCGGCGGCGGACTTGAATTGGCGATGAGTTGCCACATGCGTATTGCATCCGATCGCGCGCTGATGGGATTACCTGAAATTACATTGGGCATCATTCCCGGTTTCGGCGGGACGCAGAGATTACCGCGGATTGTTGGTATGAGCAAGGCGACGGAAATGATATTGAGTGGAGAACCTATTCGTGCGGAAGAGGCTTTAGCTATAGGGTTGGTCAATAAAGTGGTGTCCAAAGACACCTTGCTTGATGATGCAAAAAAAGTTGCTGCCAAAATGACCTCGAAGAGCGGTAATTCCATGAGGATCGCGCTTGGATCGATCGCCCGGGGAAGCCACATGGATATGGCCAAGGCCATGGATGTTGAATCCTCATGTTTTGGAGAGCTGTACGGCTCGTACGATATGAAAGAAGGGGTTTCGGCGTTCCTTGAAAAACGAAAACCTGATTTTAAAGATAAATGATCTTACAACGAGAATGAGTTATTGAGTTTTGGATACTTATATCATTGAGTGGCGTAAGGATGCGATAAAGGATCTTATTCGAACGGGTGCCCCCGTTCTTTGGCAAGAAATTTTCGGAAACACGTTTCCTCTGGATCTTGAGATCGGGATCGGTAACGGGAGTTTTCTGGCTCCGTTCGCCAAGGATCATCCGCAAAGGAATATCGTTGGAATCGAGATTGAAGGGTTTTATGTCAAAAAAGCTAACAAGAAGCTTTTAAAAAACGGCCTGACCAATGGCCGTCTCCTTATCGGCGACGCAAAGTTCCTTGCATGGAAATTATTTGCCGATGAGAGTATTGAGGATGTGTATATCAATTATCCCGATCCGTGGTTTAAAAAACGTCATAAAAAGCGCCGTCTGATCAATGCCTATTCATTACGCATGTTAGCGTTGAAAATGAGATCGGTATTGACTATCGCTACGGATGATGAAGAATACCGGGATTGGGTGATCGAAAGCATTCAGGATACCGGTTGTTTTGATGCGCTGTTTCCAAAAGTTTATGTGAATGAATTGGAGAATTATTATTCGACCAAATATGAGAAAAAATGGAAGGAACAGGGTAAACCCGTTTTTTACATGAAGTTCAAAAAGATCAGAAATCCCGAATTGAATTGGGACGACTATGTCGAAACTCAGAACTTGCGGTTTGCTCTGAATAAGGTAATGGGTCATCATGACAAGATGATCTCAACGATGCGTTAATACGGAACAGGAGAGAATCATGCGATTATTGTTACTGGGAGCGCCGGGAGTAGGTAAGGGAACTCAAGCCAGGAAATTGGTTGATGCCTACAAAATTCCACAGATCTCAACGGGCGATATGTTGCGCGAGGCTATAAAGAATAATACGCCGCTTGGAGCCCAGGCCAAATCATTCATGGATAGCGGCAAACTCGTCCCTGATGACCTGATCATTGCTTTGGTCGAAGAGCGGTTAAAGGAAGCCGATGCGCAGAAAGGATTTATTCTGGATGGTTTCCCCCGCACCCTGCCGCAGGCCGAATCCCTTGAAAGATCGCTTAAAAAAATGCAGATTAAACTGGATGCCGTTATCGATTTTAATGTACCGCATGACGATATCGTGGAACGGCTGTCGAACCGGCTGGTTTGCAAGAATTGCGGCACCGTTTATAACCGCGTGACCCATCCTCCGAAAAAAGAGAATACGTGCGATTATTGCGGCGGGGAAATTTACCAGCGATCTGATGACCGGCGGGAAGCGATAGAAAAACGTCTGAAAGTATATGAAACGGAAACATCGCCGCTGCGGGATTTCTACAGGTCCATTGGAAAATTAGCTTATCTTAACGGCGAAAAGGAAGAAGAGGAAGTGTTTCAGGATATTCTTGCTATCATAAAATCCGCCAAAAATTGACCTGTCTTATGATTCAACGAGACTATATCGTCCGGATGTCTGAATTACTGGCGCGAGCGCTTACAAAGATCTTACACCTCAAAGAACAATCCCAGTCCGAAAAAGCGCTTGACGAAATTGATCTTGTTGGAAAAGAACTGTTCGGCGGCGAATTCCCTGTTTTAAAACATCTGTCGGATACGGACCTCATCAAATGGATGAATTCGGACGGATATTTTGATGCCTCAAAATGTATTTCACTGGCACAGCTTCTCAAGGCGGAAGGCGAGATCATGGAAATTAAAGGAGAATCCAAACAGTGCCGCATCCGCTTCCTTCAGGCTTTGCACTTGCTGACCGAAGCCATGAAACAAAATCAGAATTATGAGAATGAAGCGAATGTGAAAATGTTGCATTGGCTGGCGGAGAGAACACAGATAAGGATATGAACTGAGTATACTCGTACTTTAAATAAGAAAACCGCAGCCTGAGCCAGGCGGTTTTTAAAGAGCTTTACCCTTCGACAGAGATAAGATCATCTTTGTAGGAAAGTTTTGACAGAGGTATCGAAGGATTCTTTTCTATAAAATAATTGCACGACCATTCATCAGAAAAAAGAATGACAGTTTGTCCTGCAGTATCTTCGGCAAATGAAGCCCCCGTAGGCAAATACAATTTCGATATAGTTTCTTCGGCAATCTCCGGAGAAATCCAGCGCACCAGTTTCCAATTGGTTGGTTCCAAACGGCACTCGGCCCCGTACTCGCTCTCCAGACGGAATTGTACGACCTCAAATTGCAGCGGTCCAACGGCCGCAAGCAAAGGGGTTTTCTCATAGGAGTTTTTGATATAAAAACTCTGTACAACTCCTTCCTGAAGTAATTGATCCAATCCTTCACGGAACCGTTTGAATTTTGATGAATTGGGATTGTGCAAAAAAACAAAACTTTCAGGAGGGAATCGCGGTATCTCGTTGTAGATGATTGACGGATCCTCGGTCAGCGTATCGCCGATACCGAAATCGGAGTGCCCCACAAGCCCGACAATGTCGCCCGGAAACGCATCGTCAACGGTTTCGCGCTGCTGTCCGAATAATTTAGTGGAGTTTGAAAGACGCACTTTCTTCTTTGTTCTCGAATGGGTCACCGTCATATCACGGGTAAAACGGCCCGAGCATACCCTCATAAAAGCGATACGGTCACGGTGCCTCGGGTCCATATTGGCCTGGATCTTGAAAATAAACCCGGAAAATATTTCATTTTCGGGATCTATGATTTGTTCTCCTACGCTGCGGGGTGCAGGGGCTCCTGCATGCGTAAGAAAACCGTCAAGCAAAAGCTGTACTCCGAAATTATTAGCCGCGCTGCCAAAATAGACCGGTGTTTGATTGCCTGCAAGAACTGCATTCCCATCAAATGCATGCCCGGCCGTATCCAGCATCTCGAGTTCTTCTGCAACGGCTTTATAGATGTTAACATTCATTTGGTTTTTTACCAGCGGATCGGAAAAATCAAAAATGGAAACCGGTGCCTGATACGCGCCGCCGATAGTGCGTTCAAATACATGGATCTCTTTGTTCTGCCGGTCCAGAACTCCGCGGAAATCGATACCCGTGCCGAGCGGCCAATTCATGGGATACGCGCCGATTCCCAATACGTTTTCCAGGTCATCCAGCAGTGCCAAAGGTTCGAGCGTGGGGCGGTCCAGCTTGTTCATAAATGTAAATATGGGTATGGCACGCCGCCGGCATACTTCGAAGAGTTTTCGGGTCTGAGATTCAATGCCTTTCGCAGCGTCAATTACCATCACTACGGCGTCGACGGCGGTCAATACACGATAGGTATCTTCGGAGAAGTCCTGATGTCCGGGTGTATCCAGAAGATTGATCTTGTAACCCTGATAGTCGAACTGCAAAACCGTCGAACTGATCGAGATTCCGCGCTGTTTTTCCAGTTCCATCCAGTCCGAGCGCGATGACCGCTGATTCTTTCGAGCTGTAACCGATCCGGCTAATTGTACGGCGCCGCCGTACAGAAGGAATTTTTCTGTTAAGGTGGTTTTGCCCGCGTCCGGATGGGAGATAATGGCAAACGTCCTGCGACGCTTTATTTCATCAACTGTTTTCATTCGGCTGTGGTAAAAATCCTTTGTATCACAATGGGCGCAATTATACATAAAAACACTGAATGAATCAAATTCTAAATTTGTCTATTTAATTGTGGGTATTTTTTTACAGAAAGTGTAAATTAACGAATCTTGAATATCAAACTATCACTAACAAGGACAATGCTGTGAGATTTCGAATTTATTTTGTCATGTTGCTCATCCTTTCCGGATGTACCGTATCTAATTCGACTAAAAACGTATCGGATATTAAACCGACGGTCATACTTATTTCATTCGACGGGTTTCGCTGGGACTATATGGATAAGACGGAAACGCCGAATCTGCAAAAGCTGGCAAAAGATGGCGTAAGAGCCAAACGCATGATCCCGTCTTTTCCTTCGAAAACATTTCCGAATCACTACACTATCGTTACCGGTCTTTATCCGGAGCATCATGGTATTGTGTCCAATCGTATGTTTGATCCTTCTATCAATAAGTCGTTCGTTTATAAAGATAGCTTGAATAACACGGAAAGTAACTGGTGGGGGGGCGAACCCATCTGGATAACGGCCGTCAAACAAGGTCAACGCAGTGCGACATACTTCTGGCCCGGGTCGGAAGCCGAGATCGGTGGTGTCAGGCCCACATACTACGAGATATATAATGGAAAAGTGCCGGATACTTCCCGCGTAGACAAGGTTCTTCAGTGGCTGGATCTTCCTGTCGAACAACGTCCCACGCTGATCACGCTTTATTTTAGCCTTACAGATGATGTCGGACATAGGCGAGGCCCGGAATCTCCCGAGATCTTAACGGCGATACGCTCTCTGGATGCCATGGTTGGGCGTCTCTGTGATGGGCTAACTGAGCGCGGCCTTTTCAATAAAGTGAATATCATAGTGCTGGCGGATCATGGGTTTGCCTCAACCAGTGCCGACAGCCTGATCTTTCTTGACGATTTTCTTGATATGAATACTGTAAAAGCCATTATTGAATCGCCCGTCATTGGATTGCGCAGTATAGACGATGATAATTCCAAGCTATTTTTACAGTTGGCAAAAGCACATCCGCATATGAAAGTCTATAACCGCGAAAACATGCCGGCCCGTTTTCACTACACTAACCATATTCGAATTTCTCCTGTGACGTTATTGGCTGATGAAGGGTGGTCGATCACGACTAAAAGTTATTACAACAAATTCAAGAATTATGAATTCGGCGGGACGCACGGATATGATAATGAGTTGCTCTCCATGGGAGCACTTTTTGTGGCACACGGGCCAGCGTTTAAAAAAGGATATACGGCTGAACCGTTTCAAAATATTCACGTGTATGAAATAATGGCCCGCATACTTGGTCTGAAACCATCTCCGAATGACGGTTCGCTTGATTCCGTAAAAAGTATGTTAAAGTGAAAGAAGAGCCCTGATTTCGATATTAAAAAAAAGGTGGGTTGCGTTCTTGCTGATAGCGGCATGCCGTCAAGCCGAGACGGATCACGGTTACTTTAGAGATGCTCTGCTTACCTTTAAGAGTCAATTAGCGACGCAGTATTACGTCCCTATCTTCGAAGAGAAGAAATTCCCTCCTCCTCAACGACTATTACGAAAAATCAAAGACATCCCGTATACCGAGCCGGTTGAAATACAAAATGGATCAAAAAATATTAAAAAGGTTGCATTGACCTTTGACGCTTGTTCAACGCTTTTACCGAGCAGGTTTGACAGCTCCGTTGCACAAATCTTGATTTCAACAAAGACACCGGCTACGATTTTCTTGGGTGGGAAATGGGTGCTGGATCGTCAGGATGATGCAAAGTTCTTGACCTCCGTTCCATTTTTTGAAATTGGAAACCATACCTATCTGCACGGGCATTTAACGAAGGTGTCGGACGAGAGGTTGTATCATGAAATTTTGTGGACTCAGGAGATCATTTATGCGGTTACAGGTAAAATTCCAACGGTGTTCAGACCGCCGTATCTCGAAAATGACGCTCGGGTTACCATCACTGCAGCCGGTCTTGGCCTGATCACCGTTTGCGGTGATCTTGCTTCAGGGGATCCGGACGAGAACGCCACAAAAGACAGACTCACTGATCAGATCAAGCGTCAAGTGCATAACGGATCAATCATAATTATGCATATTAATAAAGGCGGAAAACACACCGCAGAAGCATTGCCTGATATTATCAGTTTTTTGCGGGATAAAGGATATGTATTGGTAACGGTAAGTCAATTATTGGGAGCACGCTAGAAACAGAAAATTTTATTTCATCCTATCCGTCATTCAAGATCATTCATGCATTAGTTTTTGCTTTGGCAACGAAAAGTAAAATGTGGTGCCGAATCCCGGTTTGCTTTTGAACCAGATCCTGCCTTTGTGTAATTCAATGACATATTTGGCCGTATATAATCCTAGACCGGTACCCGAGGTTGTGTCTGAAGACACCTGCCTGACATATTTCTGAAATATTTGCGGTTGCAGGTCAAGGGGGATACCGGGACCGCTGTCCTTGATCCTGACCTGGATGATATCGTCCCGATCCTCCAACTCCACTGAGATAGTTGAATTTTTTGGAGAGAATTTGATGGCGTTGCTCGACAAATTATCGATCACACGCTGGATTTTCAAAGGATCGCAATGAACGTGAAAATCAGAATCAGTAAATTTCACTGAAAAATTCAGATTCTTTGACGTTGCGGTCGGGCGTTGGAGTTGAATACGTTCCTTAAGTAATTCCTTCAGATCGGTCCATTGATAATTGATGCTGGATTGACCCGCTATTAATTTTGATTCCTCAAGCTGATCCTGAACCATCGTGCGCAGATCGGTAGCGCTGCGTTGTATGATGTCGATGAATTTTTTTTGATCGGGTGTAAGTGCGGCGCCGGATATATTCTTTGCAAGAATGGCCGAGGATTGTTTGATGTTATCCAAAGGACTTTTGAAGTCGTGTACCAATTTATTAAAAAAATCTGATTTCAGTTTTTCTATCTCTTCCAGTTGCTTTAGCATACGATTAAAAGCATTTCCAAGATTGTTGAGTTCGATAAAACTTTGAAGATTAACCTGTTGGTCGAACTTTCCTGAGCTGACGGTTTTGGCAGCGTCGGTGATGAGGATGATGTTCTTGAGGATTCGCCGTATATCCATAATGACGGATAAAGCCAGTAGGGTAAGCAGGAACAGGAGCGCATAGGTTAAGTGATTTATTCGTTCCGCAGATTGTTCAATAAGTGTCAAATATTCTCCAGCTGCTTCAACATGAAGGTCTTTTCTTAAGTCAAATGCAGAAACCGATTCCAGAATAACGTCACGTTGGTGTGTAAGGTATAGAAGATAAAGGATGGCAGCGACACAAATTGACAGAATTAGAATGTATCCGCCGTATATCTTAGTGCGGAGGGTCATGAAAAGAGGCCTTGGAGGATGAAGCTAAGCTTTTTCGAGCAAGAAAAGAGTTTGGTTGTATTCGACCGGTTGTCCGTTTTCGACAAGGATCTTTGCAACTTTGCCGGATACTTCGCTTTCGATTTCATTCATGATCTTCATGGCTTCGATGATGCAAAGTGTCTGACCGGGTTTAACGGCAGTGCCAATGTCTACGTAAACGTCGGCGTCCGGAGCAGGAGAGCGGTAAAAAGTTCCGACAATAGGGGATTTAATCTCAACGAAATTTCCTTTGTCTACAAAGTCCTTAGGGCGTTCCGCCTGTGACTTTTCCATGGTCTCTTTGCTTTCAAATTGCACCGGGTGCGGCAATTGAGGCGGCTGCGGCTGAGTAAAATTCATCGGCTGATGTTGCGCCTGCGGAACAAAAGCCATGGCCGTCATTCCGTTGTTCTTACTGATACGTATTTTCAAACGGCCTTTAGTTTTGCTTTGATCCTGTTCGATCTCCACTTCGCTGACGTTGCTCTCATCAACCATTTTGATAAGATTCTTCAAGTCTTTTAAGTCCATTCTGTCCGCTCCGTCTGATGATTTAAATCCAAAAATTATTTATTTACCCGTTCAAGGTATTCACCCGTTCGGGTATCGATCCTCACCATGTCGCCTTCGTTAATGAAAAAAGGGACATTGACGCTTGCTCCGCTTTCGAGTTCGGCTGGCTTGCTTCCTCCGGTCACTGTGTCGCCGCGCACGCCGGGTGCGGTACTTACAACCTTCAGTTCGACCGTTATTGGCAATTCAATGCTGACCGCATTGCCTTCGTAGAAAAGTATTTTAGGAGAGATGCCTTCTTTCAGGTAGTGCGCGGCCTCACCCACAGTTTCATTCGGAATACCGACCTGTTCAAAGGACTGATTGTCCATGAAGTGCATCATACTGCCATCGTTGTATAGGAACTGCATTTCCTTGCTTTCGGCCCTGACTTCTTCGAGTTTATCGTGGGAGCGAAATGTTTTTTCTATGACTCTTCCCGTCTTAACGTTTTTGAGCTTAGCTACTACAAAGGCTCTCCAGTTTCCTGGATTACGATGCTGAAATTCTGTTACTACGTAGAGGTTTCCGTCCATCAAAATGGTCATACCGGTTCTGAAATCTGAAACACCAGCCATTAAATCTTAGTATCCTTTCATGTGGTCACAAAATATGATTTTATACCTTGATAAGGTTTGGCAAGGTAAAAATTCCACCCAATAAAGTCAAGTTTTTTATACTTTGCGGCGGCTTGGACACTCAGAATATTATTGAAATTTGCTTCACTTTTTCATATGATTATTCCAATAGTAAAAGGAGGGAAGGAAACATGGTCAAGTTTAATGCAACGACAAAAAAGTCGGTATTCGAATTGAAGTTGCCCGAGGCGCAAACGGTTAGCTTACTAGGTGACTTCAATGAATGGGATCCGACGAAACACGTTATGAAAAAAGGAAGAGACGGCGTGTGGAAAACCGAAATCAAGTTGGCACCGGGCGAGTACCAATTTCTTTATTTTGCGGATCAAAACCGGTGGTTGACAGATGACAGTTGTGCGCGTGCAATTGGCGGAATAGGCACAGAGAATTCAGTAGCGGTCGTGCAGTTTGTATCGGCAGAAAAGAAGATTACAAAAAAAGCAAAGACGCCTAAAAAGAAATAATTTATTGGTTAACGTATTCCCGGAACCTTTTCTTGAAATTTTCCGGGGTTGGCAGTTGTGTAATGTGAGATTTTGTGCTTAATTTCGAGATGGATTTTGCACCTTCTGCATCGATAGCGTAGCGGTTACCAGATTTAAATGCTTTTTTTCGGGTGACAAGTTTTTCAAGTTCACTTTTCAGAATATCCAGATTTCTATCTGTTTCCGATATACCTATCCGTTTAGCAATGATATTCAGGGACGCAGGCGCATAATTCAGCCCGTATTTTAGTATCATGTACTCGATCAAAATAGCACCCCGCTTTTCGTATAAATTATTTTCTAACCTACTTTTGATGCTTCTGGACTCTGTAATGAATCCAATCAAAAGTAGAAAGTATGATAGACAGTCTGTTCGCCAAGTTTTCCTTCGATCTCAGAGAAACGCACAGTCTTCATTTGAAGCATGACCCGGTCGGCAAGTTCCTGATTAAAGCTGTTGTAAGTAACTTTGACGTCCTTCACCATTCCTTTAGAGGTGATTTGAAATTTCATCGAAATTCGGCCGTTTTTTCTTTCATTGCTTTTTTTATAAACATTAAAGCAGTTGAATATCCTGTGATCGTTCTGAGCTATGATTCTCTGTATATCGCCAATAGGCCTTAACTCTCCCGAAAAACGATGAACATTTACCGCATCCGATTCTGTGCCTGAGATTGGAGTGCGTTCTATGATTCGACGCTGAACGTCAACATAGACTTTTTGTGATCCGGCGTTTTCCCGAGATAATGTTGCATTCAACGGAGAAGAACTGGTTTTTACTCTATCAGTAGACTTAGCCTGTTTCATATCGGATAAGTCGTAGGGCTGTACTGAGTTGTGCGTCAAGTTAGTCAGATCGGCTTCTGAGTATTTTTTAACCGTTTGAAGTTCCTGAATACTCTTTATAGTATTGTCTGCGATTTCATATTCATTAGACGAGGACTGCACAGGTTTCACAGCTTTCAGAAATTGTATCTCAACCGAATCCAAATAAGGCGGATGGACCGCAAGTGAATAAGTTAATACAGTATTTGCCACGACCGGCTCGATAGCGGTCTTGAAAAATTTGACCGGTCTGATAATGGCCCAGTTCAGAATGAAACCCGCAAAGTTTCCTGCGTTGCCCAAATGCTCACGCAGAACATCTTTGATCTTTTCTCGTATGCTTTTTTCCAGATTATCGCTTAAGCAAACCCGTTCTTCGGCTAGCGCATAATCAAATTTGGCTGATAAGAAAATTTCGATTTGGTCCCGCAGCTCAAGTTTTTGAGAAAAATGATCGCATTGTGCCAAGAAATGATCCACCATCGGGTCGATCTTTTCAGGGTCAAGTTTTTTGACAATCCCGTTAGTGGTCTGTTCGTCCATCTCGCGAACAAACTCTAGAAAGAGCTTGTCCACTTTGTGGTCTTTAAGCATTTCGTGTCCCCCGTTTCTACTCATTATGAGAACCTTAACTTAGGGTGTTCCTTAGCGGGAACCCTGCCTTACGGACATTTGAATATTCAGATTCTTTATTTGAGAAAGCGTAGTAGAATTTAAATATTCAGGATACTTTTTATTTAAAAATTTCTTGAACCCCTTAATAGTTCTGTTAAGTCTTGCGCGGACGGCATCTTGTGTGTTTTTCACGATGTCCGCAATATTTTTCGTATGCAAATTTTGTAAATACAACAAAAAGACTTCCTTGTCTTCTTTAGTCTTAAGTGATTGTACAAATAAGACCACGATTCGTTCAAATTCTTTTAGCTCGAACTCAATATCTGGCTCTTTTATGTCGGAACTTATTGAAAATGTTTCAATTGTGTCGTCAAATCCAAGAGTTCTTCCACTGTATTTTTGAGTTTCGCGGATGTAGCGAACGATGTGCTTGTTCGTAATATTATATATCCAAGTTGATACTTCGAATTTCGGATTATACTCAACCAGATTTTCTAATACATCACAGAAAGCGTTTTGAATTATGTCTTCAATGATATACTTCTCCTGTACTTCACCGGAGTATCTGTTTTTATTGAGTTTATATTTAATATATAAGTATAAGCGTTTCTTATAGCGATCCCACAATACAACCATTGCTTTTTCAAATAACCATTTGTTGTCAATGGCCAGGCGAACTAACTGTCGTTCTGTTGTTTTTAACCAATCAATGGTAAGAGGCGTCACACTCTCATTGGAGGAATGAGAAATACCGTTTCGGAGCGGACGTATAGACTTCTTTTGTTTTGTTGACGCCATACAGAGGAATGTTAGAAACTCATGTGTTTTGATTAGGCAGAAACTCTTGAAAACTAAGAAATATCAGACTAGGTTGCTGTGATGTATATCACACTATTCAATCATTTTTTAAAAAAACAGCAAATATTCGGTTGGGTATATAAATTTAAGAATTATAGGTTCTGATTCAATACAAAAAACAGCTTTTTAAGCTGTTGCAAATTCAGTAAATTTGGTAAATAGGAAGACCGGGATGAAAGCTATCAGAATAAAAAATTTTGGTGTTCATAGTGAACTGGAATGGACAAAAACCGAATTGATAAAACCCGCGCGAGATGAGGTGTCCATTCGTATTCATGCGACAGCCGTAAACAGAGCAGATCTTTTGCAAAGGCGCGGTTTATATCCGCCTCCCGAGGGCGCTTCGGATATTTTGGGGCTTGAGTGCTCCGGGGAAATTGCGGAAACCGGCAGTGAGGTCGCGAATTGGAGGGTTGGAGATCGGGTTTGTGCGCTGCTGACAGGAGGTGGCTATGCCGAATATGTCAATGTTCACCAGGGCATGCTGTTGCCGCTTTCCCCGAGCCTTTCTTATGCGGAAGCCGCGTGCATACCGGAGGCCTATTATACGGCTTATCTAAATCTAATTGATTTAGGGAAACTGAAATCACGCGAGACGTGCCTTATACATTCGGGCGGAAGCGGGGTCGGCTCAGCCGCGATACAGCTTTCAAAAATGATCGGCGCCAATGTGATAACGACTGCCGGAACACCCGAAAAAATAAAAAAGTGTATCGAACTCGGCGCGGACGAAGCGTATGATCATACCGAGGAAAATTTCATGAAAAAAATAAAATTCAAAAACCCAACATACGGTATAGACCTTATTCTTGATACGGTGGGAGGGAAATATCTTGCCGGAAACATAGAATTGCTCGGTTATCGCGGCCGATTGATCCTCATCGGATTGCTTGGTGGAGCGAAGTCGGAATTGAATCTGGATCAGGTATTATCAAAAAATATACTTATAAAAGGATCGACACTGCGGAACAAACCCTTGGAGGAAAAAATTACTCTGACCCAAAAAATAAGGTCTGAAGTCCTGCCTCATTTGGAAGCGGGGCAATTAAAAGTCATAATGGATTCAGTATGGCCCGTCACTTCCGCAAACGATGCGCATCGATACTTGTCTGAGAACAAGAATTTTGGCAAAATTGTCTTGACCGTAGTTTGATTAAACTTGAAAGTGATTTTTTCTTTGTCTACTTTGTTAAATTAATTAGGAACATAAATTTCATTTATTCGTAAATGAGCTAAACGAGTGATTGTTTAGTGCCCTGAAAACCAATTCTTGATGGAAAATCCTTCCAAAATAATACGTCTGAATATTTTTTTCATTATCCTTTTGTTCTTGATCGGACTTGGTATCAGTTCGTTCCTGTTTTATGCGCGGATTCGATTTCAGCTTGGGGCGGTCCTTAATGAACTGGTCATTTTAGGCGTTTTGAGTCTGGTGATCTATACGGTCTTCACCAATGTTCGGTTTGACGACATGAGCATCACCCGAAAACTTCGGCTGGGGCTCCTGCTCACGTTGATGATCTACGTAGTGGGTTTCGTTATTTCTTTTGCCCTTCAACCGGAATATATTCCGCCGCGCTACGCCGGCGGTAATGTCATGAAACCGGGATCCATGTCCGCAGTCGTGGTTGCCAACGTGATCGGTATGGTCGCTGTGGTTTGTCTCGCGATCATGCTCCGTCTGATCCAGACCCTTGTCTTTCACCGCAGGAAAAAAAACACTCAAAATCATTTTCTTGTATTCGTTCTACTTGCGTCTCTCACGGTTTTGTCATCCGCGTTGACCGGTAAACCGTTGCGTTACGATCCCTCATCCAATCACGTTGTGACATTTATTCTTTTGATCGTAACCACGATTTTCATGTCTCTCAATGTCTTAAGAGTTGGTTGGGTAACCGTGCTCAATCGCAGGCAGAAGCTCTTCACGTTTCTTGGTGGAATTATTTTTACGCTCGTCACAGCGGGTCTTTTGGGCGCACCGATTGGCGGAGGGATAACTTTTTCCGATATGGTGGAATCGTATAGCCTCTCTGCCGGTTCTTTTATGTTCATTGTTACGGTTTTTGTATTTCTGTATAGTATAACCACTACGATTAACACGCTCATGCATCTCCCCACTGCCGCTATATATGACAAGAAAGTGCGTGAGATCAACTCGATTTACAGTCTGAGCCGTACCATCAATTCGCTTTTTGATTTTGATAAGATCATTGTGACGGTAACCGATCTGGTCTGCGAAGCGACCAACGCGCAAGCCTGTTGGCTTGAGATGGCTCACACCAAAAACCCGTCTTTTCGCAGCCAATTTGATTTTGCGGCCCTGAAAACGCGCGATAACTTTCACGTGCATTTCTTAGAATTAAGTTCAAAAAAATATCTGAATAAAGGTCATGATGCCGCCCACTTCCCGTCCAATGATCTGGATTTTCTGCATTACCTGATGTTGCCGGTCGAGTCCATTCTGCAGACTAAGAAACCGTTCATCATCAATCAGGTGAAGCGCGACAAAATGACGAAGGATTTAAAACGCACGCCGATCGAATCGCTTGTCGGAGTGCCTCTGATCTCCAACGATGAGGTCATCGGCGTTATTTATGCTGCAAAATCTCAGCAATTCGGCTTCGATCAGGATGATATCGCTATCATATCCGCATTTGCAAACCAGACAACGGTTGCGCTTGAGAATACCAGGCTTGTAAAGGAATCTATTGAAAAAGAACGATTGGAGCAGGAACTGCAAATCGCCCATGAAGTCCAGATGAAGCTGATTCCGCAGCAGATCCCACTTATCAAGAATGAAACGGGACGTATCGGTTTGGATATTGGTGCCATGACTTTGCCGGCCAATGAGGTCGGCGGGGACTATTATGACTTTGTGAAACTGGCGGACTGGAGAATGGGCATCGTAGTTGCTGACGTTTCGGGTAAAGGCACTTCGGCCGCATTTTACATGGCAGAGATAAAAGGTATTATTCAGGCGCTTGCAGGAATTTATTCCGCTCCGAAAGACCTGCTGATCGCGGTCAATGATGTCTTATTCGGAAGTATGGACCGCAAATCCTTTATTACACTTCTCTATGTTGATTTTGATATGTCCAAGCACGAATTACGTTTTGCGAGGGCGGGGCACTGTCCGCTACTTCATATTTGCGGCGACGAAAGCCATTTTGTGCGACCGGACGGCATCGGTCTTGGATTGGACAACGGAATACTTTTCCGTAACTCAATGGAAGAGCAGGTGATCAAAGTTCAAGATGACGATATCTTTGTCATGTATTCGGACGGGCTGCTTGAAGCACGCAACCCTCAGGGTGAAGAATTCGGCGAGGAACGGCTGTGCAAGGCCGTTCATTCGGTCCGTAAGCTGGATGCACAAACGATCAAAGACAAGATCATACAGGATGTTAATCATTTTTCTAACGGAGCGAAAGCACATGACGACCTTACCTGCGTCGTCTTGAAACTGAAGGATATTGAGGTGCCTGTCAATAAACCGGTTTTGGAAACGACTGTGGCTTGAAAGGCAAAGAATTAGATTTCGTGGCTGCCACGTTCAACTTTCGGCTTGAATTAAATGAAAAATTGATATACACTACACCAGCTCTAAGACGTATTCAATTTTTCATCCATTAACTAACGTAGGAATTGTTCAAATGAGTGGATTTGAAGTCCTTCGAAAAGACAACCAGGATGTCTCGGTACTTTTTTTGAAAGGGTATCTGGACGCGCACACCTATCCGAATTTTGAAGCGGAGCTTCAAAAATTGGTAGATGAGAAGCGATATAAAATTATCGTGGACTTCCAGGATCTCAACTACATTTCTAGCGCAGGACTGGGCGTTTTTATGGGTTTTATCGAAACGGTCCGCGACAATTCCGGCGACATTAAACTTTGTTCCATGTCGAGCAAAGTTTATAAGGTTTTTGATCTGCTGGGCTTTCCGACGATCTATCAGATACTGAAAGATACGGAAGAAGCGCATGTCAAATTTCAAAACTCAGGCAGTGTTTCCGCATAAGCAGCCCGAGGACCAAAGGATGAATCAGAGAGGTTTTTAGAGTGAGAAAAAGTTCCACAAATGTATTTACATTGAATATCCCGAGCCGTACGGATAATCTGGAGATCATAAGGGATTTTATCATAGGCATCGCGAAAAAATTCGGATTTAATGATGACGGTATCGGCGAGATTGAATTGGCCGTCGACGAAGCCTGCGCGAATGTCATCAAACATGCTTATAATTACGACGAAAATAAAAAAATTGACATCACGGTTGAAACCAATTCCTCTAAACTTACCATCACGATCAGTGATCAGGGTAAGGGCTTTGATCCTGCAAAACTTGAAAGTCCTGAACAAAGACTGCAAAAACACGCCCGGGGAGGTTTGGGTATCGCTCTGATCAAGAAAGTTATGGACGAAGTCAGTTTTGAACTTAATCCCGGCAGCAACCACGTCAAGATGGTCAAATACATACCGCACGCCAACTAATTTCATTCTCCCTTGCATTTCTTTCAATTCCCGATCTATATTCATCATATATTTCACGATTTAATAATTTATTCTAATCGAATCGATCGATGGTTTTTCCTTCTGCTTCCATGGATATATGGTCCCTTCTGGGGCCCTTTGTTTTACTGTATCCCGAGATCCATTACCTCTTTAAATATTTTCCTTTTAGCCGGTATCGAATCCGGGAACCCGAAATGATTGCCGACGCGCCTTTCCGTATTGAGCCCGGTCAGGATATTCCGGTCTTGCTTCTCTTGAAAGATGCGGATAAATATCCTGTCTTTTTAGAGTCGGCCGTCATTAACGTTCAGTCGGGTATTTACACATCATCTGTATCGTTTGAGATCAAGGAACAAGTCAACGGCCGCTGGTGGAACAGAATATTCAGTTTATCGATTCCCGACGAGTGGCGGGGTCAAACTGTTGAGGTAGATGTGAGCGTCTTCTATCAATCCGATGGAAGAAAGAAAGAAATGCGCAATGACAATTGTCCCGGCTTGAGTCATGCTCCCTTGAAAGTTCATTTGGAGGCAGAGGCACAGCCTGTTTTAGACGATTGG
>CAZHUW010000042.1:751-19688 GCA_964535295.1 uncultured Bacteroidota bacterium | reverse complement strand
GTTAAATAAATTATGATCGAACTCTGCGATCACATTCAACAGTTCCTTTTTTAATACCGCATAATCCACCGTCATTCCGTTCTCATCCAGCGTGTCGCATTTCAGGCCGATCTTGATCTTCCAGTTGTGTCCGTGAATACGGGCGCATATACCGGGATAATTTCGAAGGGCGTGTGCGGCGGAAAATGTTTCTACTAGTTCCAATAAATACATGATCTTCTTTCTATCGTTGAGTTATTCTACGTAAATACCCGAGCGCTGCCGGGACGTTCTCGAAAACGATCAATTGGCAGATCGTCTTTTTGGAAAAATGGAACAGGAAAAGTTCATCATTAAGTTCGTAAACAGCATAATAGTCGTCGCTATCCAAGCTTCCGGTTTCTTCGATCAGCGAAGAACTCGGGTCATCATGGACGGTTTTATAAAACAATTCTAAATTTTCACGCAGGAGTTCAATTGTTTGCATGGCGACGGCGGGCCGGGGGTTTTATCAGAAGTTTAACTTGCTGATACGGTCTTTGAAAATATTAGAAGCGGGATTGTACAACACCACTTTATTACGGCCGGTTTCTTTGGCTTCGTATAAGGCTTCATCAGCGGAGCGCATAATGACATCAGCTTCCAAACCGTCTTCGGGCAGTCTTGCAATGCCGATACTGATGCGGATGTTGAAGTCCTGTTTATCGTACGGTGAATAAAAGTAACGGTCATTGAGGTCCGCCCGGATACGGCTCATAACCATCGCCGCGTCTTCGCCCTTGGTCATCGGCATGATGACGGTGAATTCCTCCCCGCCGTATCGGCAGACAATATCCTGGGTTCGCAGAGATTTTTTCACGTGCTGCGCTAATGATGACAAAACAAAATCGCCTGCCCGATGTCCGTAGGTGTCATTGAATTTTTTGAAATGATCGATATCGAACATGACCAGCGCCATCGGCTGATTGTAACGCCTTGTGCGGTTGATCTCCGTCGGCAAGCGGTCGTCGAAGAAGCGTCGGTTATAGACTCCTGTCAGCGCATCCACGTAGGTCAATTTCATGAAACTGCGCGACACCTGTATGGCGCGTTCGATGCGAACTTCCAGTTCCTGCAGGTCGAAAGGCTTGATGAGCATTCCGTCCCCGCCCGCTTTAAAAACGCTGACCTTGGTCTCCAGATTATTTACGGCAGTCATGATGATGACCGGTATAAGCATCGTTCCGGGTTGCTCGCGAACGTGCCGGATAAGTTCCAGTCCGTCCATTTCCGGCATGATGATATCGGCCAAAATAACGTCAGGTTTTTCTGTGGTTGCGATCTCAAGGCCCTCTCTGCCGTTACCGGCTTCAAAAATCTCGTAGTCGCGTTTACCGAGAAAATCCACGATCATGCTGCGAACAGCCGGGTTATCTTCCACAAGCAAGACACGCGGTTTAAGCAAAGCGCCTTCACCGGTGGTTTCGGTCGAACCTTCAGGTTGGTTTTGTTCCAGATCCATCAGCTAACTGATCCCTTGTAAAAGTTTTCGTTTAGATTCGGTTAGGACGCCTTTTTGTTTAAGTTCCTCGGTGTAAGCCTGTAGCAGTAACGGGTTCGACTCTTTGATGCTGACCGCAACGATCAGGTCCACCAGGTCATGAATGGCTTCCAGCGTAACGAACTTCCCGCCAGTTTTTTCTGCTAGAAATTGAAAATTGCTGATTGTTTCAGCTACGTTATTACATAACACGGTATAGATCTTTACATTTTTTTCGATCAGTTTATTCGTTTCGATGCGGTAGTCCCGCCCGCTCAAACAATCGTCAAAACTGTCCATCACGCCGTGAGGCGGTTTGTCGCCGATCAGGATGATCGCTTTTCCCTTGGTTCCTTCCGTCCAGTTCAATTGATTAGCTTCGTACAACGCACATTCAACTGCTTCCGCGCCCCCGCCTCCGGCGCCCGGCATGATGTCAGGGGACCTTAAAAAGCCTATGATGGTCTCTTCTTTTTCTGAAAACGGTAACGTCTTCGTAACGTAGGGACCTTGTTCATGATCTTTATATACGATCACCGATATGCGCGCATCCGGAACCCGCTTGCGGATCTCACGGATGATCATCTGAACGTTTACCTGAACTTCGGACAGATACACATCCATACTGCCCGTTGTATCGAACATAAAGACAATTTCCAAAGGATTCGTTTTGCGGGCCTTTTCCAGTATCGGTTTCGCCAATGACTTGTGCTCGGCAATCTTCTTGAGCAAAGCTTCTTTTTGCTTTTGGACTATTTCACCACTCATGAATAGACTTTCAGGCCAGCATTGGAACGAATATATCGGGAGATGAGTAGAAGAATATAGGGCAAATTAACCGACAAGACAAACAAAAAATTTCAAAAAATAAATGCGGGCCCTTTATAACGGTATTGCGGGAGAATTCAATTTCGTATATATTCCACAAGTTCTATCTAAAAAAGACTCAGACATGAATGAATTCTCAGGAAATCCTTGGCGTCCTGACGGTGAACAAGGGAAAAGCCATTCTGCACAGCGGCAGGTTACGCTTGTCACAGCGCAAGATCATTTTGACGCAGCCCGGCACGCGCAGGAACAAAAGCAGTTTCAATTAGCCGCTGAGTACTGCCGGAAGGCCGTGGAACTGGATCCCGGGTATCTTGACGCGTGGTTTTATCTTGGTTTTAATCTTATGGATCTCAAGCAGTACGAAGAAGCGATCGCCGCCTTTCTGAAAGCCCTAGAGATCGAGAAGGATTCAGACTATTTCAAACCGTTCAGTTGTTATAATATCGGTTTGTCCTACTACAATCTTATACGCGATGAAGAGGCGCTGGGATGGTTCAATCAGGCCGTCGCGCTCAAACCCGATTACGTTCCCGCGATCAATTATATCGGTCTCATTTATTATCTGAAGAAAGAATACGATACGGCGATGGGTTATTTTAACCGCTGCCTGCAGTTCGATCCTAAATATATCTATGCGTATTATAATTTAGGGCGTTGTTATTATTATCAGTTCAGAGACGATGCAGCGCTGGAAAAATTCATGAAAGCTCTGGAGATCGATCCTGATCACGTTGAGGCCAATAATTATGCAGGATTGGTCTATCTCAACAAAAAACTGTATCCCACGGCGATAGGGTATCTGCATAAAGCTTTTACGCTGGACCCGTAATTTGCCGCGCCGGCGTACAATATGGGGATTTTACATTACGAACAAAAACAATATCCTCAGGCGCTGGAATATTTTACCAAGACCTTGCAGGTCGATCCTAATCATGCCGACGCATGTAACTATATCGGCCTTGTCTATCACGATCAGAAACAATGGGATCAGGCCATTGCTTTTTATCACAAAACGCTGGCGATACAGCCGGACTATAAGTTTGCTTTATACAATCTCGGCTTGACCTATTATCATCAAAAAGATTATACGCATTCGATCGAATATTACGAAAAGTGTCTTATCATCGATCCGACGTACGTGTCGTGTCAGTATAATCTGGGTCTGGCGTATTATCAGAATAATCAGACGCCGATCGCGTTACGTCATTTTGAGGAAGCGGTACGGCTTAAGCACGATCATCATAATGCGCAGTATTATTGCGGCCTGATTTATCATACCATGGGTCTGCATGAAAAAGCGATACATATAGTTGACGAATTGAAAAAAATTGATTATCCTACTGCGAAAGACTTGTATAAAGAAATTACGGGCAAGGAATTAACGGCCGCCACCGCACCGCCGCCGGGGGAAAAACCCAGAGATGAACAATTCGGGCCAAGCCACAGGGATCATTAACACGAATATTATGATCGAAGAAAATAAAATAACGGAAGTTCATAAAGCACTGCGCGACTATCTCCATACGCAGGGTCTGAAGGCGACACCGGAGCGGTTCGCCGTACTGGATGAGGTCTATTCGACCAATTTCCATTTTGAAGCCGATGATATTCTGGTACGAATGCGGAAAAAGAAAATGCACGTGTCGAGAGCAACGATCTACAGGACGCTGGAACTTCTGGAGAACAGCGGATTGATACGGAAGGCTAAATTAGGCGAAACAAAAGCGTACTACGAACATACGTACGGCCGTCATCATCATGAACATATGAAATGTACTCAGTGCGGCCGCGTGATCGAATTCGAATCGGAAGAAATTGAAAAATTACAGGATGTGATCTGCCGGCAGTACAATTTCCAGATGACAAACCATATTCTGCACCTTTTCGGTATTTGTGAGGACTGTCAAAAAGCAACGGACCGTAAAGCAAAGAACAACTATGCTACGGAACTTACGGTAAAGTAACTCACTCCTCCAGCGATGTTTTGATCCTGCCTGTTTTTAAAAACCGTACCGCCATCTTGAACCACGCGGCTCCTTTTTCAAAAACGGTATACCAGAATACATTGAAAATGAGTTCGTACGTGCCGATCCATTGCGTTTCGGTTTCACAGAATCCTTTTTTGAACCGATAAACACCCCATAGCGGATGGCCTTCATGCGGTCGGGCGGGGATGCCCCAGAAATCATAAGACTCAACATTTTGCGCTTTGGCCCATTCGATCGCGCGCCAATGAACGAGATGATTGGGCATGAGATTGCGATGTTCATTGGATGAGGCGCCGTAAAGATAGGTCATTCGTTTACCGAAGACGGTCATGAAAACCGCAGACAAAGGTTTTTGTTCGAAATAAGCCACAAAGATCGAGCACATGTTTCTTTTTGATAACGTTCTCCACAAATGGGTGAAATAGGACTTCTGCAGGATCAGAAATTTATCCCTTTCGCTCGTCACTTTGAAAAGTTCGTAGAAAATATCCACGCCATCCGGCGAATTTTTTTCTTCGATGCGAATCCCTTTCTTTTCCGCCAATTTGATATTATAACGCGTTTTATGATGAAAGGATTTTAACAGCGTTTCGGTATCCGGTCTGATATCGAGAATGATCGTTCCTCGGGGCTGGATATTTTCAGGGTTATATCGTAAACCGCAATCCTTAAGGTTCTTTACAAAGCCGGTTTCACTTTCCGGAATTTCCGGGTCGCAGCGAAAAACAAAAGCGTTCTCTTGTTTCGCCAGTTCTTTGACAGATGTGAAAAAAAAGGAAAGGATATTCCGGTCGTTATTTTTGACGATCGGGCCGCGGGGACAGTAAAAAATGGATCTGCCAACAAAAGGAAGCGACCGTTTTAGTATTAAGGCAGAAGCCAAAATGTTTTCAGATTCATCCACCACGGCCGTATATAACGGTTTCCAAGCGCCGCTTTTAACCTTTCCCCATTCATAGCTCTGAAGGAGCGACGCGTGGGGCGAGGCCTGAACGAAATCGTTCCATTTTTTTTCGTCGCGGATCTGTATGAATTTCATGATGCGAGTAAAGAAGTAAAGAACTCGTATTTCCGCGCTTTCAGGCCACCTAAAATAACCGCGTCCAGCGCGCCGAATATTTCCGGATTTTGTTTTTCAATGGTTTCACGAAGATCGTGAAAGGTCTTGAGGTCGGTGAATTCTCCGCTTTCCATGGCCGTATTCTTTCTTTCCGGGTCGAGACAAATTGAGAAACGGTAGGATAAACATCCCCGGCGATCGGAATACAGATCGAATATTTTTTTAGCTAAAACTTTGAAAATGTCGGATTTTTCAGTGTCGATCTTGTAGTAACAGTAGAACTCCATGATTATCCATACGTAGTGTTGCTTACTTTGCAGATTGCTTTTTACTTATTCTGGCCAGATCAAAAATGAACCAACAAAAAGTGATAGCGCCAATGGCAAATACTGTGTCGCCAATAACACGAAGCCATTTTAATATGTGCATATGGGGCAGTTGCATAAATTCCGCAGATCTGGCATACCACATGCCGTTATTTACACTCGCAACTGTTTGTAATAATCCTATCGGTAGCAAACTTAATACAACCATGAGCATTAAGCCGGTGTTGATCGACCAAAAAGAAATGCTCAATAAGTTTTCGTTCCAGTGAATATTTCTGTACAGGCTTCTAAATACAAAAAGCATTAGCCCGATACCCAACATACCGTATACTCCGAACAACGCCGTGTGGCCATGAACTGCCGTAGTATTTAAGCCTTGCATGTAATACAGGGCAATAGGTGGATTAATAAGAAATCCAAATATCCCGGCACCAAGAAAGTTCCAGAAGGAGACGGATAATAAAAAATAAATGGGCCATTTGTAATCTTTAAGCCATTCTGTAGCTTTGCTCAACCTATAATTATGAAACGCTTCGAAGCCGATCAATATCAACGGTACGACTTCCAATGCGCTGAAAGTGGCGCCAAGTGCCATAACTGATTTAGGCGTTCCGGTAAAATACAGATGGTGAAAAGTTCCTAATATGCCACCGGACAGAAAGATGATCGTAGCAAACAGCACGTTGTTGGTGGCCGTTTTGGTTTGCAGCAAACCCATCCGGAGGAAAAGAAAGGCAGCTACTACGGTCGCAAACACTTCAAAAAATCCTTCTACCCAAAGATGCACCACCCACCAACGCCAATACTCCGCTATGGCTAAATTCGTTTGCCGTCCCCACATTAAGCCGGCTGCATAAAAAAAAGCAATGGCCGTGCATGAAACAAGAAAAAGCAGTAGCAAATGTTTTTCTTCCGTTTTTTTTCTGATCACGGGTAGAATGGGGCGTATCATCAGCAATAGCCAGATCAGCAACCCTACAAAAAGGAATATTTGCCAAAATCTCCCGAGGTCAACATACTCGTAGCCCTGATGGCCAAACCAAAAATTCGTCGTAAAACCGAGCTTTTGCATTATCGCCATCCACTGTCCGGCCATAGAACCCAAAACGATAATCAAGAGCGCAAAGATCAGAAAATTCACACCCAGTTTTTGAAATTTTGGATCTTCACCTGATAATGACGGGCCGATATAAAGACCTGTAGCCAGCCAAGCCGTGGCGATCCAAAAAATGGCGAGTTGTACATGCCAAGTCCTTGTGATCGAATAGGGAAAATAATCAGATAGCGGGAAATTGTAAAAGCCGTTGCCCTCCACGCCATAGTGCGCCGTTATCACGCCCATTATTATCTGAAGAAGGATCAATAAATTTACGACCCAGAAATATTTTTTCACCGCTTTCATAGACGGGGTAATGTTCTGTCTCATCAAAGGGTCTTCTCTGGGAGCTGCGGGCCCTACTTCCTCTTTGGTTTTCGCATGATAAAAAACCAAAATGCCGATACCGACCAACAACATTACCACACTAAATCCTGTCCACAAAATAAGATCGCCAGTTGGTTTATTGCCGATTTGATTGTCTGGGGGCCAGTTGTGAGTGTAGGTGATCTTTTCTCCTGGACGTTCGGTTACACAAGCCCACGCTGCCCAAAAAAAGAAATAGGTCATCTGCCGCATGCGATCCGGGTTTTTTACAGCGTTTTTAGGGATGGCGTAATCCGATCGGAGTTTGGCTAACACGGGATTGTCTCTATCAGTAAATAGCGAGGTATAATATTCACTGAGATAGTTAAAAGCCTCTTTTCTCAACGTGGAAATCGTAAGTTGTTGGCTTACCGGATCGAAAGTATTTTTTCGCAATTCATTTTGCAGTCGCTGCTCCAAAGCCGCCTTATTTTCACTCGTGAGGTGATCAAAAGTTTGGCCGAAATCTGCATTTGACCATTTATTTAATATAAAGACCGCTTCACGGTGCAGCCAATCGGCCGACCAATCAGGCGCTAAATAAGCTCCGTGTCCCCATATAGTACCAACTTCTTGTCCTCCTATGCTTTGCCATACATTTTGTCCGTCCTTAATATCTTGTCCGGTAAACAGAACTTCGCCTTCAACCGTCATTATCTTATCAGGTAATGGCGGCGCCTGCTGGTATATTTCATATCCAAAATAAATTAAAACAACAAATGAAATGCTCATCACCAGAGCAAATGCTATCCAAAGTTTTTTTTCTGATTTCATAACTTCTCTACAAGGGGTTAAGAGCAAGGTAATTAAAGTCTATTTTACACGACAAGATAGTGTAAACAATTATTCAAACTGTGCTTTTTTTAATTTTCTAATATTCTTCGATCCGGTCAAAAACATGGCCAGCTTTAATTCTTTTTGAATGTAATCTATTTCGTTTCCAAGTCCCTGAGTTCCTTTTTCCATCAATACTTTCAACAGAGGGCGGGCCATACCTGCTACGGTAGCTCCGAGGGCAATGGATTTGGCGATATCCACGCCGTCCTTGATTCCACCGGAAGCGATCACGGTAATTTTGTTAATTTGTGAAACATTCTGAATGCACGTCACGGTCGGAATTCCCCAGTTCCTGAATTTCTTCGCCAATCGGTTCTTGTCCTCAGCTGAATCGCCTTCATGCTTCCGAAACGATTCTACCGCTGACCAGGACGTACCGCCGGAACCGGACACATCGATGTATTCCACCCCGATTTCATACAATCGTTTTGCTGCCGAATACGAAATTCCTGCTCCCGTTTCTTTGGCGATAACGGGAATCTTAAGTTTTTTTATTAGTTTGGAGATACCGTCGAGTACGCCTCGAAAATTAACATCCCCTTCGAACTGAACCGCTTCCTGTAAAGCGTTGAGATGGATGGCCAGCGCATCGGCTTCGATATCATCCAGTAGTTTTTGCAGGCGTTTCATATCCAGGCCTTTGACGATCTGCGCAGCGCCGATATTGCCGATGATCGGGATCGTTTGAGCGTTCTTGCGAACGATATTGTAACTCTCCAATTGAGAGTCGTCTTCTAGAGCCTGTCGCTGACTGCCGAGCCCCAGCGCTAACTTTTTTTCCTCGCACACAAGAGCAAGATCGCCATTGATCTTTATTGCTCCTTCATATCCGCCGGTCATGCCCGTGATCATCAATGGGAAACTTAATTTCTTTTTGAGAAAGGAAGTTGAGGTGTTAATGTCTTTGAGATCCAGCTCAGGCAGGGCGTTATGAATAAATTCGATCCCTTCGAATCCAGCCGTTTTTTCGTGATAGGCGACGTCCTCGGTCAGGCAGATGTCAACGTGATCTTTTTTCCGGCTTCGCGTAGAGGGTTTTTTGGGCTGACGGGCTTTCATTTCAGCGTAGCATGAAGTTCCTGAATGCTCATTACTTCTAATTTTTCTTCTTTGACAGCGCGAATGCCTTTGACGAGGCCGATCGCGCCGGGTATTGTCGTGATCATCGGAATTTTAAAAAGCATCGCCGCTTCGCCGATGTACCGTTCATCCAATTTAGCCGTCTTACCGGTGGGAGTATTGATCACGAGATGAATTTCCTTATTCTTGATCCGGTCAATGACGTGCGGACGGCCTTCCTGAAGTTTGAATACATGCTTCACATCGATGCCCGATTCAAGCAGTTTTGATCGCGTGCCCTCGGTCGCATAGATCGTAAAGCCCAATTCGGTAAGTTCTTTGGCGATCGGCGCGATCTTGGTTTTATCACGGTCATTGACCGTAATAAAAACGCCGCCGCTTGTCGGCATCTGCATGCCCGCGGCGATATGCGCTTTGGCGAGCGCCGTGGGAAAGTTATCCGCAATGCCCATCACCTCGCCCGTGGATCGCATTTCCGGGCTGAGATACATGCGGATGCCGGGGAATTTTGCAAAAGGGAACACCGGATCTTTGACTGAAGTATAGTGAGGGATAATTTCGTTTTTCAGACCGAGTTCTTTCAGCGTTTTGCCGGCGATGATGCGCGCCGCCATTTTTGCGAGAGGAATTCCGATCGCTTTGCTTACAAAAGGCACCGTACGCGACGCGCGGGGATTAACTTCAAGAACGAACACATCGGAATTCTGCACGGCATACTGGATATTGATCAAGCCGACCACATTCAGTTCTTTGGCAAGCTGCGTTGTGAAAAGACGCAGTTTATCGAGGGTCTCTTTTGATGCATCATACGGCGGTAGGACACATGAACTGTCGCCGGAGTGAATGCCGGCCTCTTCGATATGCTGCATGACCCCGCCGATAAAAACTTCTTTGCCGTCGCACAGAGCGTCAACGTCGAACTCCATCGCATCAACAAGGAATTTATCCACGAGAATCGGATGTTCGGGAGAAACATCGATCGCTTGTGTCATGTAGCGTTCCAGGGCTTCGTCGTCGTACACAATTTCCATTGCCCGTCCGCCCAATACATACGACGGGCGGACAAGAACGGGGTAGCCGATCTTATTGGCGATGCGGTGCGCGTCTTCAAATGAGGACGCAGTACCATATTCGGGGCATCGGATATTCAATCGGCTGAGCAGGGCGCCGAATTTTTTCCTGTCTTCGGCTATATCGATATTTTCCGGTGAAGTGCCGATTATCTTAACGCCGGCTCTCATCAAAGGAATGGCTAATTTCAGCGGCGTCTGTCCGCCGAATTGTACGATTACGCCTTCAGGCTTTTCCACTTCGATGATATTCATTACGTCTTCAAAAGTCAGGGGCTCGAAGTATAATCGGTCTGAAGTATCATAATCCGTACTCACAGTTTCCGGATTACAATTGATCATGATCACTTCGTAGCCTTCTTCCTGCAAAGCATAAACGCCGTGCACACAACAGTAGTCAAATTCGATGCCCTGTCCGATTCGGTTGGGCCCGCCGCCGAGTATGACGATCTTTTTCTTGCCGGTTTCCGTACGTTCCGTTTCCGATTCGTACGTAGAATAAAAATACGGCGTCTCCGCTTCAAATTCCGCCGCGCAGGTGTCTACAGTCTTATAAACGGGCACGATGCCCATCCCTTTTCTTAATGAACGTATGGTGAGTTCGTCCGATTTCCATATATGAGCCAACTGTTTGTCGGAAAAACCCATTTGTTTGGCTCGGGTGAGCAGTTCGGGCGTGATCTTCTGTTTAAGAAATTCCAATGATGACAATGTAAACCTCCGTAATAATTGCCGCCAAACTACACATTACCGGTCATTCTTTCAATGGAAATTTGTATCAGCTAACAGAACACGCACCTCGATAAACTCGGTGGAGCGATGACACGGATTGAACGGATTGTCGCGGATGAATGCAATAATAATAATAAACAGAAGGATAAAGGATCTACTATCCCTTATTCTCGAGAACCTTCGGATCATTGAGCTGTCTGTTTCCGCCAAAAATCCTGTTGTAAATTATCATGAAATATATTAGGATATTGGCAACCCTGATTTTTTGATTCAATTCATATATAGTTCGTCTGTTGGGTCCGCCTCGTGGGACTCCCCCGTGGACCTGTTGAAGTGCTAACACAAACCGCTCAAAGCCTATGAAACTTTCAACGCTTGAGGTACTTTGCTGTCCAGCCTGCCGTTCGGATTACGATGTTAAGTCGTTTGAGAAAAACGATCGACCCATCCGTTATGGATCTCTCGTTTGTTCAAAGTGCAATACGGCAGTTCCGATATGCGCGGGTTTCCCGCTTTTCACTGAAACGGCCCCGTATAATGAAAAGCAAACTACGTATGAATATCTGCTGAGCCTGGAGAATTCGCTTTTTGGCGATCCGTATCGTTATGAAATGTTCGTTCGCCATAAATCACGCCGGAAAAGCCACGACGCGTATGCGGTTTTTCAGCCGTTCAATGAATCCTCTCAGGCATTTCTTCCGCTTGTTCCGCTTCTCCGAGAGATCTTAAAACCCGGTGACCGTATTTTAGATACCTGGTGCCGCACGGGGTGGAGTGCGGGGTTTCTGGGCGGGATGTTTTCGGAGCAAAACGTTATCTCAATCTGGGAAGGCAACGCCGATACAATGGGCTATCGCGGTTTCCGCTATTGGTTTTCGCAATTCCCGGAAGAAAACAATATCGACGTGATGTTCCATTCGTTGGATAACCCGCTTCCCATGAAAAGCCATTCGTTTTCTGCCGTTCACGCGCTGGATACGCTGCACCGGTATAAACACGATGTCATGATCCCGGAACTCCTGCGCGTAAGCAAACCGGATGGGGCGGTCATTTTTCCTCACGTTCATCTGGCCAATGCGCAACCCGTACCTTATTTTGACCGCGGAGGAACCATTATTCACGGCAAAGAGTACAAAGAGAAATTTGATAAACTTCTTAATGGCAGCGGCCGCAAGGCTTTTGTTCTATCGGAACCGGAAGCTTTTCAAATAACGGAACAAAAACCGCTACGTGATAATTCAGATACCCCGGATTATAACGGCCTTGTTGCCATTGTTCCGGAAAAATTTGACGGATTCCCTCTGCATCGTGAATCTGTCGATCCGAAAGACGTGGGAAACTCTTACATCATCGTGAATCCGATCCACACGATCAACCTGGCCACAGCTACGGTGCGTCTTGATGAAAATAAACTGAGCGGTTCAGTTGGCAAGCTGTTCTTCCGTCACCCGGTTTACGAAAAGAAACTCAAATCGGTTGCCGTGGATACGCTCACTGTCGAACAATGTGAGGTTATCTATTGGGCGAAAAAAGCCATGACGGTGGCGGCTATTGCCAAGAAAATGAAAAGATCCACGGACGAACTTCTGGAGATCGTCAAGCCGCTTCTGGCGTCCGAACTGGTGCAAATCTGTAAATTAACTGAGGCCGTAGCGCGGATGCAATATTATCATTCGGATCAGATTCTTCTCCGTCCGGCAAACAGGCAGACAATAAAAGATCTTTTCGATTCGGCGGTCAGAGAATTTGCCGATGAGCGTCTCATCATTTCAGATGAGGATGACAGCGTGTTCCATTATCGCGATGCTCAGGAAGTGGTAGACGCCGTCACGAAAAAACTTTCGCAGTCCGGATTTAACAAAGGCGACCGGATCATTGTTTATTCTGCTATAAATGCCGAATCGATATTTTTGTTTTGGGCGGCAATGCAGATGGGCATCGTGTTCGTTCCGGTAGATCATGATATTCCCCAGAACGCTTTACAAAATATCATCATCAGAGTGGACCCAAAGCTGATTTTCTGTGATTCCGAACGTCTGCGAAATATCCCTGTAAAAAACCATATTATCACGGTGCTTTTTGATTCGGGCAATTCCGACGAACCGGCGTCAGGGCAGACCGTATTTTCAGACTGGCTGAATGACCGGAACGAAGATGCGATTTCACCGCCTCCGGTGTCGCCGGACGACACGGCGGTCATGTTGTTTACATCGGGAACGACCGGGAATTCCAAGGGAGTGTTATTGTCACACGGGGCCCTTTACCGCAGCGGTTTGCAAATGGCTGAATTCTATGAATGGGATAAAAACGACGCGCTGTTTTCGTTAGGTGAACTCCATGCCATGAGCGGCCTTCGTAATCCGTGCGTGGCCACGCTTCACGCCGGCGCCTCTTTCGTGGTTTCCAATTCAAAAGTTCGCGGAAACCTTGCGGCGGTCGCCCAATGTATTCAAAAACATAAATGTACTATTTTAAGTACGGTTCCTGCCGCGATCAGGCAATTCATTCAATTCAATGAGCGGATCGGCACCGAAACTTTTTCATCGCTTCGTTATGTGTTGTGCACCGGCAGCGATCTGACCGAATCACTTATGAGATCCTTTGAAGAGCATTACCGCATTCCGATATTGAATTATTATGGATTGACCGAGACGTGCGGTTTTTGTATCGGCGTTCCGTTGAACAGGAACGATACTTCCGGTACTTCGCTTGGAATATCGTTTGGCTGTATTGCCCATGTTGTTGATGAAATCGGCAGGGTGCTTGGCTCCGGACAGGTCGGGGAGTTGCGGATCTACAGCGATAATCTGATGCAATGTTACTATCAGGATGAATCGCTTACGCAGTCGGTTTTGAAAAACGGCTGGTTCTATACGGGTGATCTGGCTCAGATCATGCCGGATGATTATATTGTCCTGACCGGACGGAAAAAAGATATTATCAAAGATAAATTCGGTAACGTCATATATCCGTCTGAGGTCGAAAGCTGTTTAGCTGAACATTCCGGCATTGAGGACGTGGTGGTGGTTGGGCTCAGGCCGTTGAATGAGGATGAAAAATTAGCGGCGTTTATTGTTCCTCGCGCCGGTTTCAGACAAATCGAGGCTTTGCAGGAAGAATTACGCAAACACGTTCGGGATAAGATCGGACCGCATAAGATTCCTCAAATCTTTCAATTTAAAAATAATCTCATCCGGAATTCAAACGGGAAACCGGATAAGAAATCATTAATAGAAGAACTTAATTCAAAAAGGTAGCATTGAGAATGAATTCCAAGAATCGTGCATCCGGTTTTCATGAACTGTTTCAAGGAATTGAAAAGAACGCCTCTGCGGATAAACCATTAGTTGTAGCGGATTCGGTTCTGACCTACGGCCTTGCGATAGATAGGATCAAACGCCTGTCGAAACTTTATCAAGACATGGGACTCCGTCAGGGCGACCGTATGATCATCGCAACCAGGAACGATATCGATTTGGTGGTTTTTTTCTTGTCTTTATTGCGTTGCGGGATCGCTGCGGCCGTCGTAGATCCTGAAACGAAACCGGTTCGATTGAAAGCGTTGCTAAAGAAATCCGAAGCTAAGGCGATCGCGGTGGATTCCGATCTGCGTAAAGATTGGCTTTTAGATAACGAAGCCATACGGATAATCGAGATCAAAAAGGCCTCTGAGGGAAAAAATACTTTACTAAAGAAACTCCTTCAACCAAAGCCCGCCGAAAAGAATGATAACGCCTATCCCTTACTGTTGGATAACGTAATGCCGCTGAATGATGTTCCGTCAATTGATAAAGAGCTGGATGCTTACATACTCTTCACTTCCGGAACCATCTCTGAGCCTAAAGGTGTAGTGATCAGCCACAAGAACCTCTTTGCACACTTGGCAACTTTGAGTAATCAATTCGGGTACGATTCAGATTCACGTATACTGAATATTCTGCCTTTGGATCATACCGACGGGCTTGTTCAGGGGCCCGTGGTCGCCTTCTATAATGGCGCAACCGTGTACCGCCCTTTGAAATTCAGTATTCAAAATATTGGACGATTATTGGATTCCGTTTACACGCACCGCATCACGCATTTTGTTGCAGTGCCGACCATATTGTCACTTATCCAAAAACTGGCCAAAGGGTATGAGGACAGTTTTACCACTTCAGATTTTCGTTTTATCATATCTGCGGCGGCTTATCTCGAACCGGATCTGTGGGAAAATTTTGAAAAGAGATTCAAGACAAAGATTGCCAATGTTTATGGACTTACAGAAACGGTGACCGGGGGATTGTTCAGCGGCCCGACGGATAAGGATCATAAGATCGGCACGGTCGGTAAACCGGTTGACTGCGAAGCGCGTGTCGTCGACGAAAACGGGGCAGATGTCCCGTCCGGCGAGCCGGGAGAGATCATTCTGCGAGGTGATAATATCATGAAAGGGTATTGCAATGCACCGGAAGATACGGCAAACGTCTTGAAAAACGGATGGCTGTACACAGGCGATCTGGGTTTCTGCGGCGAAGATGGATTTTATCGGATCGCGGGCCGTAAGAAATCGATCATTAAATCAGGCGGAATGAACATTAATCCAACCGAAATAACCGAAGTGATAAACATGCACCCGGATGTTCTGGAATCGGCAACGATCGGGTTTCCGGATGAGCTGTGGGGAGAGATCGTGGTGGCGTGTGTTGTGAGCAAACCCGGCAGTACATTGATTGAAGCAGATCTGATCAAATTTATCAGGAACCATCTGGAGACTTATAAAATACCGGCTCGCGTTTGTAGTTTCTTAAGTTTACCCAGAGGGCCTTCAGGAAAGGTTAAAACGGAAGAGCTTAAACGTTCCGTCGAACAGACGATGCTGAGAACCGGCGATACGGAAAAATCAGATCTGGAATCGTCCATTCTTCAAACGGCTGCTAAATGTTTCCATACGGAGATCCACGCTCTGAGTTTTGAAAAGGGGCCGTCAGACCTTACCGGATGGGATTCGCTGGCGCACATGGAATTTGTAACAGAACTAGAAGAGCGGTTCAACATTGAATTTAGTACCCCGGAAATTATGCGCATCGAACATCTGCGGGATGCAAAAGAGATTGTTTTTTCAAAACTCAAAGCCTGATATGAATTATCAAAACAAAACCGCACCTCTTTATGGCTGGGGTCTTGCATTTTTTTTCGTGTGCGTCGTTGTTGGCGTATCATTTTATTTCTTTCAACAGCTTTTTATTCGCGGCAATATAGAAAAGATTCGTATTTTAAGCACTGTTACTGAAAAACGTATAATTGCGCTGGGGAGTTCACTATTGGGCCATGCAACTTTTCTCGATGAATCCATGTCGGATTTCGGCAAAGCAAATGGCTTCTATGATTTTAATTATTTACGGATAACTAAAGGTGGTGGACTTCAGGAGGATTTCATTCCCTTGATGCGTTCGATTACAGAAGTAAAACCAAACATTGTTGTTATCGAGTCTAATTTGGTGTTGTTAGATCTTGATAAAAGCGAACGATTGAAACTGGTAGTAAGACAGCATAAAAAAAAATTGAGACACATTGGTTCTCAGTTAAGGCGTTATTTTTTTGGAGTAAAACAAAGAAACTCCGAATTGGGGTTGGAGACGATTGATCAACAGACTAAACAAGACTCCATGCGTTTTGTGCATAAGAGTGAGTTCATTAAAGATCATTTTGAAGTAAGAGATACTATTCTTTCAAAAGAAATTGAAGATTTCTTTGTTTGTGCAAAGGAGAAAAAAATAAGGGTTATACTGGTCGATATTCCGCGATCAGAAAAACTGGAAGAAGTGATTACCCGGGTACCTTCATATGATCAAAATGTGCCCTATGGGATACACGCCGTTAAAAGAAAATACGTAGTTGAATATTTGAAATTTCCCGACCAACTAGGTCTGGAGTATTATATGGACTTTTCCCATTTCAACCAAAAAGGGCGTGAGCGTTATTCTATCTGGCTCTTGTCATGTCTATCCAAATTCTAAGAGGAATCCGAACCGTTGTCACTGTTGTCTCCTAATATCATCCTTTGCCTGATCGTATTATTTGTGATCGCCTGGGTTTTGCCGCGGTCTTTTCAGGTTCCGGGTATCGCCTTTTTTACGGCCTTGTTCATGGGATACTATGCTCCGCTGTCTCTGCTGATCCTGCTTCTGAGTGCATTAGTAACTTATTTTTCAGGTAAAGTGACTCATCATCAAACGGCCGCCGTTGCCGCATCGATCACTGTGCTCACGACGGTTTTTATAGTTGCAAAAAGTTTCCAAAATTTTTTTTCCGTCAGTTCCGATCAGAAAGTTATGACCCTGGGACTTTTTTTTTATGTTCTTCGGCAAATGCACTATCTCGCAGAGCTTTATAAAAAGAGGCTACCGGAACATTCTTTGTCAGATTATTTGAGTTATTTATTCTTCTTTCCAACGCTTCTGGCGGGCCCCATCAACCTGTTTCCTGAATTCCGCCGGGACATTCAACGACGTAGGTTCGACAATGAAGCGCTATCGACCGGACTGGAGCGTATCGTTTATGGGTATGCAAAGATTGTTATTTTGGCGAACTGGCTCATCACCGACAAAATGACCGCCTATGTAGATTCATTATCCACGCACCACAGTTCACTGGCCGCTTATCTTGATTGCGTTCGCTACGGTCTGAATTTGTATTTCCAATTCAGCGGATATTCTGATATTGCCATAGGATTCTCATTGGCTATGGGCTTTCGGATCGTAGAGAATTTCAACCACCCTTATCTATCAGTAAATATCAATGAATTCTGGCAAAGATGGCACATGTCATTGTCCCGGTGGTGCCGGGATTACATATTCATGTCCGTGATCTCGATCACGCGCAAACCAATCCTGGCGGTTCTTTCCTCCATGCTGGCGATCGGATTATGGCATGAACTGTCGCCTCGTTACCTGGTCTGGGCTTTTTATCACGGATGCGGAATAGCCGCATGGCACTTTTTTCAGCATTTCAAACGAAGAATTCAATTACCGGACTCTTCTTGGATCAACAACGGATTAACCGTCTTGTCAATCTCATTCACTTTGAATTTTGTCATTCTCAGTTTTGCATTGACAAAATCGGGAGATCTTCATGAGGCATTGAAAGTTTATCTTACAATATTCAATTTAGGAGAATAGCCGGTGTACCCCTTTTTGTGTAAATTATTTCCTAAACCTGTTTCCGTCATCATATTGGCATTATGGTATGCTGCCATTATTCTTTTGACCTATGCGCTCTCGGCTGATTCCGGCGGAGAATTCCGCTACATGTATTAAGATCGGTATTCTTATATATGAAACCATCCAAAGATCTTTCTAAAAGGAAATTGTTTCCGTCCTGTCTGCAAACGAGGCAAGGTTGGGCTGATTACTTTGAAGCAAAGCGGTCCATAGAGCCTCACCTGCATCAAATTGAACCCACTAACCACTGTCCGTACACATGCATTATCTGCCCGAGATCAAAATACATGACCCGTGAGACCGGTTTTATGGATTTTTCTGTCTATCAAAAAGTTTTGATGAGGCGGCAACCTACCATGAGCCGGTCAGATCGAAAGAAATAGAACTCTTTCATTTTGGTGAGTCGTTACTGCACCCTGAATTGGAAAAATTTGTGGGATATGCATCGGATCAAAATTTGAAAGTCACTCTCTCTGTAAACGGACCACATGTGACCCCAAAACTTTCCGAAAGGCTGCTCGCGCGTAAGCCTTTCAAAATCATTATTTCGTTGGACGGTAATGATCAGGAAACGTATCAGGCGATCAGGGGGCGAAATGCCAATTTTGAAAAAGCCGTAAGAAACATAGATACATTGATATCAATCCACCAAAAATTCCATTCGATAACAAAGGTAGTTGTGCGGATGATAGAGATCGGTATCAACAAAGATCAGGTTAATGAGTTCAAAAAAAGATGGGAGGAAAAAAATATCGAAGTGGAAGTAAGGCAATTTTTCCCTTGGGGAGAAAAAGATATGGTCGAACTAGGAGTCTTTGAAAAATACCCGCCGGCCATGCCTTGTCCCTTCCCTT
>CAZHUW010000042.1:0-741 GCA_964535295.1 uncultured Bacteroidota bacterium | reverse complement strand
CAGTATCTTGTTGTACAATGGAACGGCGATGTCGTATCCTGCTGCAGGGACTACAATGCCGCTATTACGCTAGGGAATGTGAAAGAATCATCGCTGAAGGAAATTTGGAACAGCAGCCGATATCAGGATTTTCGGCAGCAAATGGCGACCGGTGAGTTCCGGGACAATCCTATATGTTCACCTTGTCTCGACATCTACTATACCGACAATGAATATTCTGCCGGTGACAATACGTGACGTCTACAAAACCAGACTGGGTTTTATGGGTCTTGGCAGCGATAAATCTGAGCCAAAATCCTATTGCAATTTAAAACGAAAAGAATTATTATAACCACGTTTCTAAAGAGCGGTTCGCCGCTTTTTCCCCGTTTTATCATGATCGTTTCCTTCGGATAGTGAAAAAGATAACGTCTCAAACCCTCCAGATCTAAGATGAGGTGATTATGGTTCTGCATACCGTCCTTTTAGAGAATTCGATCCTCGGAGACACCCCGATCTACGAAAATTATCTTCCAATTTTGGCGCTAATGAGCCTCGCGACCATCGTTCCGCTTGCGATCCTGGCCATTACACATGTTTTGGGACCCCGCAAACCGAGCGAAAGGAAACTCTCCGTGTATGAATCGGGTATGCCGCCGGTTGGCGACGCCCATCCGAAATTCTCTATCAAATTTTACATCATCGGTATGCTCTTCATCCTGTTCGATATTGAAGTCGTGTTCTTCCTGCCCTGGGCCGTGA
>CAZHUW010000041.1:3832-19848 GCA_964535295.1 uncultured Bacteroidota bacterium | reverse complement strand
GCGGAACAGGCAAAATCAACAAAACACAGTCCGCCGGCTTCATGCATCATACGCGCGATCTTGTAATAAGGCGTCTGGATCCCGGTCACATTGGAACATGCGGTGACGGAAGCGATCTTGGTCTTTCGGTTCTTGTATTTTGTTAAAATCTCCTTCAGATACGCCAGATTCACCGCTCCATTTTCGTCAGGAGGAATACATTCGACCTGCGCGATCGTTTCCAGCCACGACGTATGATTGGAATGGTGCTCCATATGCGTTACAAATACAACCGGCTTTTCTTCATCAGGTATCGTAATGTATTTGGACATCTGTTCCGGAATTCGCAGGCCCAGCATCCGCTGAAATTTGGCAATGACACCCGTCATTCCCGACGCCTGGGTGATGATCACGTCATTTTTTCCTGCATTCACATGCCGTTTGATGATCGCGTGCGCCTCGTGATACGCTTCGGTCATATACGTCCCGGTCACGGTCGTTTCTGTATGCGTATTGCCCACAAAAGGTCCGAAATCCTTAATCATACGCTCTTCGATCGGCCGGTATAACCTCCCGCTGGCCGTCCAATCCGCATAGATCAGCTTTTTTGTTCCCTGAACCGTTTCGAATTCCTGGTCATACCCAATGACGTTATTACGATACGGTTCAAAATATTTTTCTAAAGATGACATGGTTGAAAGATAACAAAAACTTGAGAATTGAAACAATGACTAATTTAAATAAATGAGCGATGCATACAGTTCACCTTATTGGACAATAAATTCATCATGATCCCCTTATCTGCCGGTAATAATCCCGCTTTAACTTTAGTTCCAAAGAAAGGTCCGGATAGCGATATGTTCAAACGTATTTGGTTAAATAACATTACACAGTGGGACGTCATTTTGTTCCGTTTCATATTTGACCGCAACGGGAAGGCGTTGCTCGACCGCTTCTTTTTTCTTATCTCCAAAAGCGCCGACGGCTATGTCTATGGGGTTGCAGCAATTTTCCTCTTGCTCATCGAACCTCACACTGGCACCGTGTTTTTCACAGCGGCCTTGTTGGCTTATACATTAAAAGTTTCCCTCTATTTGTTGATCAAACGATTGGTGAAACGAAAACGGCCTTTCGACAACATTGAAGGGATCCGATTTCTCATAGCCCCGCCGGATCAATTCAGTTTTCCGTCAGGTCATACCGCGGGGGCATTTGTTTTTGCAATCCTCTTCGGTCATTTTTTTCCGGTCGTTTCAGTTCCTTTGCTGATCTGGGCTTCCCTGGTCGGTTATTCCCGTATTTATGTGGGTGTTCACTATCCAACCGATGTCCTTGCCGGAGCCATACTCGGCACTCTGTGCGCAAAAGCCGGGTTATCGGCCCTCTAGTTATCTCCTCTTCCAGTCATAGAAATATTTTGCATTTACAACACCGGTACGATAAATTGGCGTAACTTAATCCTTTATCTTTGTTTGATGCAGAAGGTTATCCATGAAGGTGTTCCTTTTTCTTACTATGTTTCAAAACCCTTACCCGGTGGAACTGTGTAATCAATGGAATGCACTTTACGAAAAAATGCAATACGGTTCGGTAGACCGAAAAGAGAATGGAAAAATTCTTCGTGCCATTGTCAGACAGCTCCGTGAATGGATCACCGTTCCTCAGGATTCTGTTTTTTATTTTCCTATCGAAGGATACGATGTCGCATCCGTAGGAGGTAACGGCAGCGGATTTATTGAAAGAAAATATAATTTCCTACACGGCAACGCACATCGCGGACATCCGGCGCACGACATTTTCATTCACGACAGCGACCAAAACGGGTTTGACGACAACACCGGAAAACCCGCTTATGTGATCGCTATGACCGACGGGATCGTATTGGGAGCAAAAACCGACTGGACGGAAAAAGACACATTACGCGGCGGGAATTATCTCATGTTATACAATCCTAATCTGGACCGGTATTATTATTACGCACACAACGGCAAGATTCTGGTGAATATCGGCGATATCGTCCCGGCCGGAACCCGCATCGCCACCGTCGGGCGCACCGGACGCAATGCCTTTCCGAAACGCTCTCCGACGCATCTACACCTTATGGTGTTGAAGATCACCGACGAAAAAGGAAAACCCTATAATTATTATCAGGAACTCGTGACGGCAAAAAAAATACAGACGCTAAACTGAGAACGGCACCCATGTCCTTATTTCATGAAGACGAAGAAAAATATTCTCCCCCAGGGAGAAAGATCTTGGTGCCGCTGGCCGAAAGGGTTCGTCCCGGAAAACTGGCTGATTTTGTAGGACAGGAACATCTGCTCGGCGAAGGAAAAGCCTTGCGTTCGCAGATCGTTTCCGGGCAAATGGTATCAATGATTTTCTGGGGCCCGCCCGGTTCCGGAAAAACGACGCTCGCTCGGATCATTGCCAAAGAAACAAGATCGAAATTTGTTGCCATCAGCGCGGTCGATGCGGGTGTGGGTGAAGTTCGCAAGATCATACAGGACGCGGAAGCGTTAAAAAAGCAAACCGGGGAACGCCTGATGCTTTTTATCGATGAGATCCACCGGTTCAATAAAGCCCAGCAGGATGCGCTGCTCCATTCCGTTGAAGAAGGAACCATCACTCTGATCGGAGCGACCACCGAGAATCCTTCTTTTGAGGTGATCAATGCGCTTCAATCCCGTTGCAAGATCTACCGGCTGGAAGCACTGACCTCGGAAAACCTCGACACGATACTGCAACACGCGCTTGCAAACGACGAATGGCTTAATGGCAGGAAGGTTGTGATCGAAGACAAGGATACGTTGTTCTTTTATGCAGGCGGCGATGCGCGTAATTTGCTCAATACGCTGGAACTGAGCGCACAGTTAGCCCAACCCGGGGCTGATGGAACCTGCCATTTGACCAAAGCTCTAATCGAAGAAGGCTATCAACAAAGGAATATCCATTATGACCGTGCGGGCGAATACCACTATGATACGATCAGCGCGTTCATAAAAAGCATTCGTGGAAGCGATCCCGATGCGGCGTTGTACTGGATGGCGCGTATGCTCGAAGGCGGCGAAGACCCTAAATTCATCGCCCGGCGGATGATCATTCTCGCCTCGGAGGATATCGGCAATGCCGATCCTTACGCGTTGACGCTTGCTGTATCAACCTTTGCAGCGGTCGACTACATCGGCCTCCCGGAATGCCGCCTTAATCTGGCACAATGCGTTACGTATCTCGCAAGCTGTCCGAAAAGTAACGCATCCTATATGGCGATCTCGCAAGCCGCCGAAGACGCAAAGTCGCAAAAATTATTCGGCGTTCCTCTTCATTTACGCAACGCGGTAACCAAACTGATGAACAAAATGGACTACGGTAAAGATTATAAATATGCGCACGATTTCAAGGACCACGGAGAGCCTAACTTTGCCGAACAGGATTATTTCCCAGGGGAATTAAAAGATCGCGTCTACTACCGCCCTACGGAAAACGGTATGGAAAAGAAATTCAAAGAGCGGCTCGAAAAGATCTGGAAGAAGCGAAAAAAGTAATTAAAATAAACTACGAATCGCCAAAACAAGGAACCCTCCGAAGGGACGGGGAATCTAATAACAAGGACGCATGCAAAATCTCAAAATTCAACGTATTCATCCGAAAGCAAAACTCCCGGAATACGCCCATCCCGGCGATGCCGGACTGGACTTGTTTTCTGTTGACGATGCGGTAATACCGCCTGGTGAATCGAAGCTCATCGGAACCGGCATTGTTATCGAATTACCCGAAAATACCGAGGCGCAGATACGTCCGCGAAGCGGTATGGCATTAAAACATCAGATCACGGTTCTCAACTCACCCGGTACGATCGATCACGGCTATCGAGGGCAGATCGGCGTCATCCTGATCAATCATGGTACCAAACCGTTTACGGTGGAATCGGGAATGAAGATAGCTCAAATGGTTATCGCACCGGTTATGTCCGTAAACGTAATCGACACCGAAGACTTGACCGAAACCAAACGCGGCGAAGGCGGTTTCGGGTCAACCGGAACGTAGTTTAAAATTAGAAATTTGAAATTTTGAATTTGAATTGAATGCATAGAGTTATGCGTCTAAATGTTTTAAAACTTGGTCTTTCAGATTATGCTTCCGCTTGGGATCTGCAGAAACGATTGTTCGATCTACGGCTGAATGATGCCATCGACGACACGCTGATCTTGTGCGAGCATCAGCATACCTATACGGTCGGCAAAAACGGCGTCGACAATGTCGGTAAACATCTTTTGATGAATAAAGAAGAACTTAAAAAGAACAATATATCCGTTTTCGAGATCGACCGCGGCGGGGATATCACCTATCACGGACCCGGACAGATAGTGGGTTATCCGATACTTAATCTGAACAACTATTACCGGGACATGCATCGGTATCTGCGTGACATCGAAGAAGTGATCATTCGAACCATCGGTGCATTTGGCATCACTGGAAAACGCATCGATGCCGTTACCGGAGTGTGGACAGATTCCCCGCTCGGGCCCGAAAAGATCTGCGCTATCGGCGTCAAAGTCACCCGTTGGATCACCATGCACGGCTTTGCGCTGAATGTCAATTCCAACCTGGATTTCTTCAACAACATTATTCCATGCGGGATAACCGACAAAGGCGTGACCTCCGTTCAAAAAATATTGGGGAAAGAGATCCCATTGCCAGAGGTCGAAGATCGAATCATAGCATCTTTTGAAGAAGTCTTTCATGTTAGTTCATACGTAACCGACCAAGATTTTTTAAGAAAAATGGAGCACGATCATGAACCGCAACCCCTGCAAAAAAACTAATATTTCGCAGCTGTTACAATGCTTTTTAATTGTGGCCCTGACATTGGCTTTTTTAAGCAATGGCGTTTCCGCGCAGAATGAAGCGAAAGCGAAAAAACACTTTGAAAACGGACGCAAAGCCTATCTCAGATTTAGTCTGGAAGATTACTCCGATGCCGTCGGTCATTTTGAAAAAGCATTAAAGGAGGATTCCAATTACGCGCCTGCCTACGCCGGATTAAGCGAAGCCTATGCGCTGTGGGGGTTTGAAGTTGAAAAAAACGGACTACCGGCCGATGATTATTATAAGAAATCTCTGCTGAACGGACAAAAGGGGATCGAAAAGGACTCCACCCTTGCCATGGCTCATCGCGCAATGGCGCAGGCCTGTATGAACGCTAACCCGAAGAAATTCGGCCAGCATATTTATGATGAATTGATCCGTGCGCTGGAACTGGATTCCAACGACGCCGAAAGTAATTATCTCATGTGGCTTCACACCGATAACGCCAATGCTTCCAGCCGATGGATCACGCGATCTCTCTCATTAGACGACCGATTCTTCCAGTCGCATTACGGCCTCGGGTTGCTATTCGCTAAACAGAAGAAATTCGATGAAGCCGCCGCGCATTACAAAAAATGTATCGATATCAATCCGAAGAATTACCGGCCTTATTTTTCATTGGGCAATGCCTTTTCACAACAAAAGAAATACGAACTGGCAATACCTCAATACGAGAATACGCTCAAGTTGAATGCTAAAAATGCCGACGCGCATTTTTATCTGGGCCTTGCATATTATTACCAGGATCAGAATAAGAATGCAAAGAAATATCTGGAAAAATATCTGGAAATGGCGCCGTCATCCTCATTTCGCAATCAGGTTCAGGAAATTCTCAATGAAATAAAATAAAAAAAGCCGGCAGAGGAGGCCCTGCCGGCTTTTGTATTTCTCGAACAGATGCAAATTATCGCATAATTTGTATCTGCGAGTGTTCTTTAGATAAACCCTCCCTGTGCGGTTCGTGCGGTTCCCAGCCCATGATCCAGAGCATGGCAAAAAAACCTATAACATAAGCCACAGCAATATGCCATCCGTGTTTGAGCCACAGACCCACCGATTTCGCTTCCGGAAAGATATTGGAGATCGCCACACCGGCCGAGGACCCGAACCAGACCATGGACCCGCCAAATCCCACGGCATAAGCTAATACACCCCAATCATAACCGCCTTGTTGTAAGGCCAGCTTGGTCAGCGGGATATTGTCAAATACCGACGAAATAAAGCCCAGCGCGAAGGCCGTCTGCCATGATGCGGGAGGCAATTCCTCCACAGGCATCATCGATGCGGACAGTACCAGCGATAGAAGAAAAATACTTCCTTTGAGCGCATGTGGCAGTTCATGCCAAGCAGTCTTACTGAAGGTTGCGCCGATAAGGATCGCGATCCACACGCCCGCCGCAGGAAAATCGAGCAGAATGTTGGTCGAGATCGCGCCGGCAAGTATCATGACCACAACCAATATCTTGATCCAATCGATCTTGATACCGGTCGTATCAGAAGCAACGATCGGTTGTAGACTGAACTGCTGCTTTGCAGCAAATACACCGAAACACAACAGGGCTACGGCCGCAGCCACAAAGGCATGCGTGACATCCAGCGCGGAAACCCCGTCGATCCACATCATGGTTGTGGTCGTATCGCCTACCACACTGCCGGCACCGCCGGCATTGCTTGCCGCTACAATAGCGGCGAGATACCCAATGTGTACTTTCTTTTTAAATACCACCAGCGCAATCGTCCCGCCGATCATGGCCGCCGCAATATTATCCAAAAAAGCCGACATAATCCAAACCAGGAACAAAAGAACAAATCCGCCGACCCACCCTTGTGGCAACCAACTTGGCAGCTTGTCCGGCACGCGGGATTCCTCAAAATGTTTCGCCAGAATGGCGAAACCTAACAGGAGGCCCAGCAAATTGATCAAGATAGATGCTTCGTGCTGCAAATGTAAAACAAGGTCAAATCCTATAACGGTCAACTTATACACCGTGACCGCCGCCAGACCGGTGAGCGCCACCTGCAGAGTACGGTGGTGATACAATGCCACACCCAACAGCGTCAGGCCAAACAAAATAAATTCAAATCGAATACCAAAGATGGCCGGCGGCACGCCCGGTTGACCGTGTGTAAATTCCGGCATGACGAGAATAACCGCAATACCGCACAACAACACATATAATCTATCTACGAGATTTAATTTCATGTAAGCCTCCTGTTATGTAGTTCTTTTCTAAATCAGACCGGCCATGCGAAGCACGACCGCTATAATGCCAATACCTATAATGCTCATGAGAGCATAAAAAAGCGACTTAGGAACCGGTTTGACATTTGATGATTCGGTTTTCATACAAATTTCCTTTTTTAAAATCAAATGTGGTAATAGAATAGTTCTTTTTCGTCAAGAGACCTATCATGATGCAATCAAGATGATCAGCGCTGAATAACCCATGACGAATACGACAAGAAATATGTAGAAAACCATACTGTCGCGGCCGTTTGGAATTTTGAAATTTTCCATAAAACACTCCATTAAGTTTAATAATAATGTACTACAAAAATGTTTTGACGTACGCAAAGAAACGCCTTAAACGCGCCTGCCATGGGAACGCATAAGCATACTTACGCCTTTAGAAAAAGAAAATAACGTATGTGGAATATTAAAAGGAGGGCGGGGCCCGGCCTTGCCGGGAGCTAAAGTGGCTTCTTTCTAAAACTATTATGTTATGGGTATCCAGACTCACCCATGACATTTGTGAAACAACAAATTCGATATCGCGAATGGGCAAACAATCGATGTGGGATGAAGATTCTTTTACGGGACGGAGATGCTCCGCCGAGGTAATTTGAATGACCATCGCCGTAGGATACGCAACGTCATTAACGCTGAAAGACGGAATGGGATCAACGGTACAGAGCGGCGTCTCTTTGTCGGTGATGGCCGCATAACAAACAAAGATATACGTCAGGATGACGGCTTTGGAAAAAAGTATTTTGATCGTTTCGCACATATTATGAAAGTAAGTTTTTATGCCCATTATTACAACTAATTTCGCTCAAAAACATTAAAATGTATACCGTGTTAAGCCCGGTTCATTTCGATGCGCAAATATTAATATTCTGTGAATTATGAATATATTTTGTTCTTAATTGAATACTTCATATTTTTAAAATGATCGGCAAAACGTTTTTTTTAGAAGAGGAGGTTAGAGTGCAGCTATTGATTTTTACTGACCTGGACGGATCACTGCTTAATAGCCACGACTATTCGTTTGAGGATGCAAGACCGATCCTGGAATTTTTGCGCAAGAATTTGATACCGGTTATTTTTTGCACCAGTAAAACCAGAACGGAGACGGAACTTTTAAGATCTATCTTAGATGTAAATCATCCGTTTATTGTCGAAAACGGAGGAGGAATATATTTCAGTGCTGCAGAAAATTATGAAGGGATCCGGCACGCGGTCAGAACCGGTGAATTATTGCTTATTCAACTTGGACAGCCATACGAAACCATAAGGGATTTTATCAGGAAAAACCAAAAAAAATTCACCGTTGAAGGTTTTGGCGATTGGACAATAGAGGTCATTCAGCAACGTACCGGATTAAAGGCTGAAGACGCGGCCATGGCACGGCAACGCGAATTTACCGAACCGTTTTTACTAAGAAATCCCCGGAAAATGCGCAAACTTGAATTCGCTGCGAAGCGGGCAAATCTTAAAATTGTGAAAGGCGGACGTTTTTTTCATCTCATCGGCGAAGGGCAGGATAAAGGCAAAGCGGTTGAGATTGTAAAAAGGATTTACGAGCAGACTATAAGAAAGCCGGTATATTCGATTGGCCTCGGCGACAGCGCCAATGACATCCCGATGCTGAGATCGGTAGATATACCTATTTTAATCCCGCATGCCGACGGCACGTTTGTGCCGTTTGAAAGCCCAAATCTAGTAAAGGCCGAATTTCCCGGCAGCAAAGGCTGGGGTCGATCATTGCAAAAGGTTTTAGATGAGTTATCGAGAGCTGATTAAGAACATTTTTGACAATGCTTTGGATGCTTTATTGCCGCACAATTTTATGCATCGGGCATTGTCGGTCGATGAACATGTTTTGCGAACCCAAAATGATTCGTATGATCTGAATCGTTACAACCGGATTTTCGTATTCGGCAGCGGGAAGGCCTCAGTTGAAATGGCAAAGCCCGTTGAACGGCTTCTGGGAGAAAGAATTGAAGCCGGATGTGTCATCAGCCATTATGCAGCTCCTGCGATAGGAAAAATTCAAGTCATTAAGAGTTCGCATCCCGTTCCGACGCAGGAGAGCTTCGACGCCGCTGATCGTCTTATAAACGAATTTCTGCAACTGCAAAAAGACGATTTTTTCATTTATCTGCTCTCAGGCGGAAGCTCTGCTTTAATCGAAAAGCCCATTCCTCCAATATCATTGGAGGAATTTCAGGCTATAGCAACCCTGCTTTTAAATTCCGGCATGCCGATCGGTGAAATCAATGTGATTCGAAAACATTTATCGATGATCAAAGGAGGGCGGCTCGGTCGGTTGACGAAGGCCACCGGTGTCGTACTGGTATTATCCGATGTGGTTGGCGATGATCTGACCGCTATCGGATCGGGTCCTTTATATTATGACGAATCGACGTATCAAGATGCTGTCAAAATGTTACAAAAATATCGTCTTCAAGATGCAGTTCCTATGTCCGTACGGAACATCATTGCAAAAGGGATACGCGGCCAAATAGACGACACCCCAAAAACACCTCCGAAACATATTCAACATTACATGGTCGGAAATAATTATACAGGGTTACTTGAAGCGAAAATAGCTGCTGAAAAACATGGACTGAAGGCACATATTCTGACTTCACAGCTGAACGGCGAAGCTGAAGAAGCCGGAAAATTCATTATGTCATTGGGAAAAGAAATTTTACGGTCCGGAAATCCATGGAGCTACCCGGTTGCTTTGATCTTTGGCGGAGAAACAACCGTAACGGTCCAAGGAAACGGAAAAGGAGGCCGCAATCAGGAATTGGCGCTTTCTGTTCTGCAGGAGATGGGATCGAATACGCATTTTACTTTCTTAAGCGCAGGTTTTGACGGTATAGACGGGCCAACGGATGCGGCCGGAGCGCTGGCAGATCACGAAAGTTATAAAAAAGCAAAAGAACTTGGCCTGGATGCGGAAACCTATTTATTAAACAATGATTCCAACGGTTTCTTCAAATTAATCCATGATCTTATTATTACGGGCCCGACCGGAACAAACGCCTGTGATATCGCTATATTGGTCATACACTAGAATTCCTAAAGATGTTCGATGCCGTCTTTTTCGCCGCTTAACCTTTGTTTGAGAAATGTCTTAGCCTGATCTTGTCCGCCCAAACCAAATGCGATGGCCAGCGCCAGAACTATTCCGCCAAACGTAATGGTGTAGGTGATAATAACGGTGTCTTTGCCTATTCCAAGCTGTTCCATCGCAATGGTCAGGGCAAAGAAAAAAACGCCATACTTCACAAATCGTCCGATCAAAGCCGCCGATTTGATCCCGGCATTGACCGCGGCAATAAGAACGGTGCGTCGGAAAAAATTGGCCATCAAATATCCTAAAAGCAGGATCAGAATAGCCGTGAACACGTGCGGAAGGTACAGTACAAACCGTTCGATCAGGATCTCCATGGGCGTCAGGCGCAGGACCTTCACGGCAATAAGCGTGAATATGATGAAGGTTATCCAGCCGAATATCTCGGAAATGAAACGTGAAAAAGATTCCCGGATCCCGCCCTTATGAAGCAATGCGGGGATATCCATCCGTTGCGCCAGCACATCCAGCTTGGTGAAAGCCAATAGCCTCGGCAATTGCTTGGCGATCAGCAAACTTATCAGCACCCCGATGATGAAAATACAAATGGCCGAAACCAATTGCGGCAGGTAGGCCATGAAATCCTGAAAAAAAGCCTGAAAAGGCTCAACAAATAATTCTTTGATGACATCCATCATACACCTCACAAACTGATGATCAAAAATCAATTAGTATCTTCTTTTCATTTTCGAATGCACGACAGACAGATTCTATCTTTTTTTCAACATCGTCGGCGCCGCTGTCCCATACGTCGATGATAAATGATGCCGTGCGCCCGAGATAGAGCGGGGTCAATGATCTTAGAATATGTTCTCGGTGAATCGTTCTCTTGTGATAGGCGTTTGCGAAACTAAAAAGAATACGCGCCCAGATCTCATCCGGTATCGAAAACGGATGGTTGGAATCGTATTGACGCTTCTGCAAAACGTCAATAACATCCTTGGGCAAAAAAAGCGACCAAATATCCTTCAAATCCTTTACGCCAAGCTGAAATTTTTCGATCAATCGATCGACGTTAACCGGCACCGGTTCCAAACCGACCGCGTAGTGAAAACCGAACGTAGGAACATCCGTCGATCCCTGCACAGTTAGCCATTGCTCCCGGTATTCCTCCATCAATTCAAAAGCCGAACCGACCACCTGAAACAGCATCGCACTGAGGTCTGTGCCCGGGTCCTTGGCATCATGAATTTTAGCGCCGAGATAAGATTGGCATACTTTGAAACCATTGGCGATCGCAGAAGTGGTCATCCAAATGTCAATCCCAAAGCGCGCCACGTCTGTGCCCCAAACGTCCTTGGTCAGGAAAAAACGGGCCAGTTTACCTGAAAATCCGAATTCACCGCCAATTGGCTGACGGATCCTTTGACCGTATAAAGCGCGCGTGAGCGGATAAATAATGTTATTGGTGATGGTGCCGTCAAACTTGTGCCTTTGATACAAAGGCGCCACATAGTCAAAACCGGATTGTAAGACCGGCTTTAACAAAAGCTCTATCCATTCGGGTGTGATGCTGCGTAAATCGGAATCAACAACGCAGCACGCTTTGACATTAAGGCGGTCTGCGACTTCAAAAATGGTCCGGAACGCGCTACCTTTACCGGGAATTCCGGGGTACGGTGTAACGATCTTAAAAAAAGCCGGCGCATTATTCGTTAACAGCATCGTTTGCGGGTTTTCATCTCTTGTATTCTTTACGATGTCCATAGTCCCGTCCGTAGAACCTCCGTCTGAGTTTAACAGAACGGCTTTCATGTCGGGAAAATATTTTGTGAGACCCGCACGCACCGCACGCACCACATGACCGACGGTCTTTGCATTATTAAAACTCGGAATGCCGATCAAAATATCGGCTCCTTTGATCTCGTCGATTTGGGTCAAGACTTCTTTTTTAAGCACGGAACGGACTACTCCGAATTAGCGTAATGATAGTAAAAAAACATATCCAAAAAACGCCATAACGTCAATCTATTTCGGCTAAAAAAATATTTCAATCTTTGTTGTGTTAGACAACAGAATTTTGTATTTATTTTATATACTATCCATTCAAGTTTACCAAACCTATTAAAACCATATGGCGGATTTTTTTCAAAATGGCAGTATAGCCACGCTGCAAAAACTGGTCGAAAGGCCGGTGGAAGCGATTGAAGAAGAACTCATGGCCTTTTCAAAACAAAAGAACATCGTGCTTCTGCTCCCGTCACTCTATTCCGAATTTGAAGGCCCGGCGATGCCGCGCATTATTGAGGAATTGAAAAAGGCGAATTATCTCCGCCGGATTGTCTTGTCTCTGGATAGGGCCGATGAAGAGCAGTTCAAAAAAGTTAAAGCCATTATGTCGGAATTGCCGGCCGAGGTAAAGATCCTTTGGCATAATGGCCCACACTTAAGCGAATTGTATAGAAAGCTGGACGATTCCGGATTTAAGATTGGCATGCAGGGTAAAGGCCGTTCCGTTTGGATGACCTTGTTGTACATTCTGGCAGACGAGAGCGTGGATATCATTGCCCTCCATGATTGCGATATCGTCAATTATTCGAGAGAATTGCCGGCCCGGCTGATCTATCCGCTGGCACATCCCGCGCTGCCTTTCGAATTCAGCAAAGGGTACTATGCGCGTGTGACTGACCGGCTTTACGGGAGAGTCTGCCGTTTATTCTATACGCCGCTTATCCGTGCGTTGAAAAAGATTCTCGGCTTCAATGTCTTTCTTGAATTGCTGGATAGTTTCCGTTATCCGCTTTCGGGCGAATTTGCTTTTGTGCGCACGTTGGCCACCGGCATCCGGATATCGCCTACCTGGGGATTAGAGGTTTCGATGCTGAGTGAAGTTTATCAAAACACCTCGGTGAACCGGATTTGTCAGGTTGAAATTTTGAATACGTACGAACATAAACATCAAAAATTACGCCGCGATCAACCCAGCGAAGGTTTGGTGCGTATGGCCAATGATATTGCCAAAACACTTTTCAGAGTTCTGGCCCAGGACGGGATCGTCATGTCCCGCGCATTTTTTTCAACTCTTATGACCACGTACATTCAAGAATCCCGCAAAGCCGTTGAAAACTATCACGCCCTTTCGCTGATCAATGGGCTGGAGTATGACCGCAATACGGAGATCCGGGCGGTAGAAGCCTTTATGGATGCGTTGAAATTGGCGGAAGAGGAATTCACTGTAGATCCGATCGGCGTTCCGATGCTGCCTGCGTACGTGCGTGTCGTAGCCGCATTTCATGATTTTTCGAATAAGCTTGTTCACATGGTGGACCAGGACAATACGCCCTAAACTCATTAACCCTGATTTATAAAAATTCAAAATGACGTATTTGGATTGGCTTATTTTTGGCGGTTATATACTGGGCGTTGTCTTCATTAGCGTTCATGTTGGCAGAAACCAGCATTCGCAGGAAGACTACTATTTGGCCGGACGGTCCATGGCATCATGGAAAATCACCTTATCTGTAATGGCCACGCAGGTAAGTGCGATCAGTTTGATCGGGGCACCTGCTTTTATAGCCTTAAAAAGTAACGGCGGTTTGATCTGGCTTCAGTATGAATTGGCCATTCCATTAGCGATGCTATTGATCATGCTGATTCTGGTGCCGATGTACCATCGTTGTCAGGTCCTAAGCATATACGAATATCTTGAAAAACGTTTCGGAGGACTGGTTCGGACTCTGGTGAGTTTGACTTTCCTCGTTAGCCGCGGACTCGGAGCCGGGGTCATGCTTCTGGCTACCTCTATCGTCTCCAGTGTGTGCCTGAATATGGATATATATGTTACCATATTGTTAATAGGTTCTATTTCCATTCTTTACACAACGATCGGAGGCATAGCGGCAGATATTTATTCCGATATAATCCAATTGATCGTTTTGTGGTTTAGTTCGATTATTCTGATCGTAATAGTATTTTCGTATATCAATTGGGATTCTGTTGCATTTACCGCGAACGACATGAGCCGGCTTAGAGTCATAAATTTTGATGCGACGGGTTTAGGGGATGGACAGTCGTTTGGATTTTGGCCGATGTTGATCGGCGGGTTGTTCTTGTATTTCTCTTACTACGGGTGTGATCAAAGCCAAACGCAGAGGCTTTTAGCAACGCCAACCGTGGAAAAGGCACAGTGGGCTTTGTTCTTAAACGGCATATTCCGGTTCCCGCTGGTTCTTACTTATTGTGCTTTCGGCCTGTTTCTTATCCCCTTTCTGCAGACCGAAACGGTATTTGCGGACACATTGAAAGGCCTGCCTCCGGATTATCTGGTTCCTTATTTCTTGCAGAACTATGTCCCTGAAGGGTTTCTGGGCATTGTCATTGCCGGTATCTTTGCCGCATCCATGTCGAGCCTGGATAGCACTCTTAATTCACTGAGCGCCGCAACGTGGCGCGACCTCCTTCTTAAATTTTATAAACCGCTCGCTGCAGTCGGTCATCAGGAGGCGGTAGTGTGGTCGCGCTGGCTGACGGTTATCTGGGGCGCTTTTTGCACGTCATTTGCCATCGTCATGGTTGGAGGTTCCGAAACAGTATTGGAACTGGTCAATAAAATAGGCTCGGCTTTTTACGGTCCCATTGCCGCCATTTTTGTTTTAGGCATGACTTCGCGGCGTTCCAATGAAACTGGCGCCGTTTCCGGTTTGATGATCGGCGTCGGAGTGAATCTATGGTTGTGGCAGTTATATTCAGATACCATTTCATGGCTTTGGTGGAACCCGACTGGTTTTTTGGCTTCTTATTTTTCGGGTTACATGATTAGCCTTCTGTTTGTATCTTCAAAATCGGGGCAGGCTTCCAACCCATACGTTCTCAGCAAGGATGACCTTTACTTCAAACAACGCTCGAGGTTTTTGTACATCTCGCTAACGGCTGCGTTTATTCTTTTGCTATTGTTTTGTGTGATGTTGGAAAATCTATTAAATGAATCTCTTATTTGAGATTCGTTCTTTTAGTTAATTTCTCCTCCTCTTTTATCCGGTTACCGGATGCACTCATTTGTGAAAATCTGCTTGTGATTATACAATTTTTTCGATAAAATTGGCGAAAATTACGACAACTTTCATCAGCTCAGAATCGACGTATTGCAAGGAGATCCATGTCCATCAAAACACAGACCGCCAGCGTGAAACCGGGAACCGCTCCTGGAAAATACAAACTGGCTGACTTTCCTGAACTGACCAAAGAACGTTTATTAGATGCCTACAAACTCATGATCCTTTCGCGCAGACTTGACGATAAAATGCTGCGCATGCTCAAACAGGGTAAAAGTTTTTTTCACATCGGATGCGCGGGCCACGAAGCAGCACAGATCGCCGCCGGTTTTGCAATGAAGCCGGGCAAGGATTGGTTCTACCCGTATTACCGCGATCAGGCTCTGACCTTGAGCGTAGGTATGACCCCGCAGGAGATCATGCTTTGTTTTCTCGCTAAAGCCGACGATCCCAATTCCGGCGGACGGCAGATGCCCCAGCACTATGGACATAAGACGCATCGTATCGTTTCTCAATCGAGCCCGACCGGAACGCAGTTCTTACAGGCCGTCGGGTGCGCGATGGGCGCTATCAAAGAAAAAACGGACGAGATCGTTTATGTATCCTCCGGCGAAGGTACGACCTCCCAGGGGGATTTCCATGAAGCGCTGAATTGGGCAAGCCGCGAAAAATTTCCTGTGATCTTTTTTATTCAGGATAATAAATACGCCATCTCCGTTCCGATCTGGCAGCAGACCGCAGGCCATTCGATCTTTAAGATCGGCGAGGGTTATGAGAATCTGAATTGTTTTGAAATGGACGGTACTAATTT
>CAZHUW010000041.1:0-3732 GCA_964535295.1 uncultured Bacteroidota bacterium | reverse complement strand
GTTCTCGTGGATGCAATCAATCATGCCATGGCGGAAGAAATGGAACGAAACCCGAAGATCATTATGTTCGGTGAAGATATCCAGGATGACAAGGGCGGCGTATTCACGGCCACCAAAGGATTATCCAAAAAATTCGGCACCGAGCGTGTTTTCAATTCCCCATTGGCGGAATCCAGTATCGTCGGAACCGCTATCGGTCTTGCCTCGCGCGGATGGAAACCCGTGGTAGAGATCCAATTCGGCGATTACGTCTGGACCGCGATGATGCAGATCCGTAACGAATTATCCACCATGCGCTACCGCTCAAATAATAATTGGAAATGCCCGGTCGTGGTTCGTATCCCTATCGGCGGTTATATTCACGGCGCCTTGTGCCATTCACAAAACATAGAATCTTTCTTTGCACATATTCCCGGCCTCAAGATCGCGCTGCCCTCGACGGCGGCAGATGCTAAGGGCCTGCTTAAGACCGCAATACGCTGTGACGACCCTGTTCTATTTCTCGAACACAAAGGGATGTACCGACAGGGATTTGCGCAATCTCCGGAACCGGATAATGATTATTTGCTGCCATTCGGGAAAGGAGCGATTCGACGCGAAGGAAGCGATATGACCATCGTTACGTACGGCATGATGGTTCAAAAATCCCTGATGGCGGCCAAGCAGGCGGAACAATTACACGGCGTGCAGGTAGAAGTCATTGACATCCGCACCATCGTTCCGCTGGATACGAACCTTATCGTACAATCGGTCAAAAAAACGGGCAAGTGTCTTGTCGTACACGAGGATGTGGAATTCTGCGGATTCGGCTCCGAGATCGTAGCGCAGATCGTGAATTCGGCTTTCGAACATCTCGACGCCCCTGTGCGCAGGGTTGCGGGCGCATTCTCGCCCGTGCCGTACAACTGGTTCCTCGAAGAGGTCATCCTTCCTCAGGACCAGGATATAATCAGTGCCATAGGGGAATTGGCGAAATACTAGCATCCCAAAATTACAGAAAGACTGTTTCATAAAGCAGATGGTCCGTTCATCTGCTTTTTCATTAATGAAACAACCTACTGGGATGTTCGTATGCCGTTCCGGCTTTCATATACCGTTTTTCACCGATATCCGGTAACAATTGGCCGAAAATTGTAGACAATTATTTACGAATCTTCATAAATTGTCACTGTTATTATTCACATATCAACCGGAACTAAACTCATGGCTGACTTCCCCATTCTTTCAATCGACAACGTCGTGAAACGGTACAACGGCTTTACCGCCGTGGACCGGATCAATTTATCCATTCCGCCTCAAACGATCTTTGGGCTGCTGGGCCCCAACGGGGCCGGAAAAACATCCCTGATCCGAATGATCACGCAGATCACCATGCCGGATGAAGGACATATCTCATTCAAAGGCGAGAAACTCAAAACGATGCACTCCGAACAGATCGGCTATTTGCCTGAAGAACGCGGATTATACAAACAAATGAAAGTTGGCGATCATATTGTTTATCTTGCGCAATTGCGCGGACTGTCCGCTCCCGATGCAAAAAAGAAAGTGCGCGACTGGTTTGAAAGATTCGAGATCACCGACTGGTGGAATAAAAAGATCGAAGAATTATCCAAAGGTATGCAGCAGAAAGTGCAATTCATCGCTACTGTGGTGCATGAACCGGAACTGCTGATCTTCGACGAACCATTTACCGGCCTCGACCCGATTAACGCCGACCTGATCAAAGAAGAGATTTACCGTCTGAAAGAGAAAGGCGCGACGATCATTTTTTCGACGCACCGGATGGAACAGGTGGAAGAGATCTGCGACGCCATTATTCTGGTCAACAAAGGTAAAAAGATCCTCGACGGCAGCGTCAAACAGATCAAGCAGCAATTCAAAAAAAACATTTATAAAGTTACTTTCGAAGGTGACTCACCGGATATCCAACATCCGGATTTCTCTGTGATAAAAAAATCAAATGAAGAACTTTTCGTTCAGACCAAACCGCATAACAGGCCGAACGAACTATTGACCTTTCTCATGGACAAGATCGACATACATTCGTTTCAGGAAGTGCTTCCGTCACTCAACGAAATTTTTAAAGAACAAGTAACACAGGACGGCCATGAATAAATTATTGCTCATTATACAGCGGGAATACCTCAGCCGCGTAACGAAAAGATCATTCATTCTCACTACTCTGCTTGTACCCATCGGACTGGCGCTGTTGCCGGCGATCATTTTTTTTATGGCCCGCTCAAGCGATGTCGACCGGGTCGCGGTCGTCGACGAGACGGGACTATTTAAAGATAAATTCAATAATTCGCGGTTGATCTCTTTCCAATTCGAGGACCAGCAGATCGAAACCATAAAACAAAATTACAAAGAGAAAAAATATGACGGCATTCTCTATATCCCGAAACTGGATGTGGAAAAACCAAAGGGTATAAGGTATTTTTCCAGCCGGAGCCTGGGGTTTAATGCCAATTTCTACATGCAAAGCGAACTGGCACGTGAGATCGAAAAACTTCGCCTCGACAAAGCGGGCATGGATGCGAAATTCATCGAGAGCCTAAAATCCAAACCCTCGGTTGAAACGATCATCATGAGCGAGGCGGGTGAAAAGTCGGACAACAAGGTCGTGGCACTCATTACCGCATTCATCATGGGCATCATCATATATATTACCCTCATCATTTACGGGGTGATGGTAATGAACGGGGTCGTCGAAGAAAAAGCGAACCGTATCATGGAAGTGATCGTTTCGTCGGTCAAACCGTTCGAGATGCTGATGGGCAAGATCCTGGGTATCGCCGCGGTCGGGATGACGCAGTTGGCCGGCTGGATCATCATCAGTGTGATTCTTGCCCAGATAAGTTTTGCGGTTTTCGGGAGCCAGTTGACCAATATTCAAACCGATACGCTGACGCAAAGCGGCGTAAATGCGCGCGACGCGGAAGCCATGACCGTATTCATGAACAATCTCAACAGCATTAATTTCACCGAATTGTTCGTCTTATTCGTTTTCTATTTCTTTGGCGGTTATTTGTTTTATGCTTCACTCTACGCCGCTGCTGCTTCCGGAGCCAATGACCCGGGGGATGTGCAATCGCTATCCTTTCCGGTGACCATTCCCATTATCATCGCTTTTTTTGTAATGCAGATCGCGGTCAATGATCCGCACGGCGCAGTGGCTTTTTGGGGATCGATGGTTCCCTTCACATCTCCTATAGTCATGCTGGGGCGAATTCCGTTCGGCGTTCCTCTTTGGCAAACCGTATTGTCCATGATCTGCCTTATCTCCGGTTTTTTATTTACTACCTGGATGGCTTCCAAGATCTACCGTGTCGGAATTTTGATGTACGGGAAGAAAGTGACGCTGAAAGAATTGGGGAGGTGGGTTTTTTATAAGGGATAAATTTGGTCTCCCGCAGATGCCGCAGATCGACGCAGAATGAAGAAAACTATCAGCGAAAATCTGCGCAATCTGCGGGAAATTTTTCTGTTTTTCATCCGTTTACTTTGTTACATTGCTCCAGATTAACCCACAAATCAACACCCAACCATGTAGGAGAAACGTTATGAAAAAAATGTATATCTCTGTTTTGGTATTGTCTGCCGTTTTGTGGATCAGCGCATGCGGCGGAAGCACCAAAGGCGTGATCAATGCCGAAAACAACAAAGTGGAGAAGAACGAAACGCTGAAAGCCGGTGAGTATTATCAATATGAGATCGTTCTGGAAGACAAAA